>JAWLGW010000365.1:0-5467 GCA_041690735.1 Planctomycetota bacterium | reverse complement strand
CGTGGAGCGCCTGGACCGCGTCGGCCGCGGGGTGGAGCTGTATCAGCCCGACGCCCACCTGTGCCTCGACCCCGCCACCTCGCGGTGCCTCGAGATCACCCGGCCCCTGCGCGAGGCGGGGGGCGGCGGCCGCCTGGACGGCCGCCCGGGGACGCTGCTGCACGCGGTCGACCGCACCGTCACCGCCATGGGCCGGCGCCTGCTCAAGGAGTGGCTGCTGGCGCCCCTCCGCTCGGTGGAGGAGATCCGCCGCCGTCAGGACGCGGTCGAGGCGCTGCTGGAGGCGCCGGCCGCGCACGAGGCGCTGCTGGAGGCCCTGCGCCACGTGTACGACCTCGAGCGCCTGGCCGCCCGGATCGCCAGCGGTCGAGCCGGCGCCCGCGACCTGGCGGCGCTGCGCGACTCGCTGGCCCGCCTGCCGGCCCTGCAGGAAGCTGCGCGCGCCGCCGCGGGGGGCGCGGGCGACGGGGCGCTCCTGGGCGAGGTCGCCGCCCGCCTCGAGCCGCTGGCCCCGCTCCACGCCGAGCTGCAGCGCTCGCTGCTCGAGCGCCCGGCGGCCAGCCCCAAGGAGGGGGAGGTCCTCGCCCCCGGCACCTCGGCCGAGCTCGACCGCCTGCGGGGGATCTCCAGCGACGTGGCCGAGACCCTGGAGGCGTTCCAGCGCCGCGAGGCGGCGGCGACGGGGATCTCCTCGCTCAAGCTCGGCTACAACAAGGTGTTCGGCTACTACCTCGAGGTCACGCAGGCGCATCGCAACAAGGTCCCCGACCGGTACGTCCGCAAGCAGACCCTCAAGAACGTGGAGCGCTTCTTGACCCCCGAGCTCAAGGAGCTCGAGGCGGAGATCCTGACCGCCAAGGAGCGCTCGGAGCAGCTCGAGGCGGAGCTGCTGGGCGAGCTGCGCGAGGCGGTCTCCCGTCAGGCCGCCGCGGTGCTCGCCTCGGCGGCCGCCGCGGCGACCCTCGACGTGCTCAGCTCGCTGGCCCGGCTGGCGCGCGAGCGCGGCTACGTGCGCCCCGAGGTGACCGAGGGGACCGAGCTGCACATCGAGGCGGGCCGCCACCCGGTGCTCGACCTCAGCGAGGGGCACGAGCGCTTCGTCCCCAACGACGCCGAGCTCGGCGGCGAGGCGGGCACCCTCCATCTGATCACTGGCCCCAACATGGCGGGCAAGTCGACCTACATCCGGCAGGTGGCGCTGCTCACGCTGCTGGCTCAGACCGGCGCCTTCGTGCCCGCTCGCGCCGCCCGGATCGGCGCGGTCGACCGGATCTTCGCCCGGGTCGGCGCCGGCGACGAGCTGGCCCAGGGGCTGTCGACGTTCATGGTCGAGATGACCGAGACCGCCAACATCCTTCGCCACGCCACCCGCAGGAGCCTGGTGATCCTCGACGAGGTGGGGCGGGGCACCAGCACCTACGATGGCGTCAGCCTGGCCTGGGCGATCGCCGAGCACCTCCACGACCGCGTCGGCGCCCGCACCCTGTTCGCGACGCACTACCACGAGCTCACCGGCATGGGCGAGCTCAAGCCCGGGGTCCGCAACCGCAACGTGGCGGTGGAGGAGCGGGGCAACGAGATCACCTTCCTGCACCAGATCGTCCCTGGCTGCGCCGACCGCAGCTACGGCCTGCACGTGGCGCGCCTGGCGGGCCTGCCGCCGTCGGTCCTGGAGCGGGCCGCCGTGATCCTGGCCGGCCTGGAGGAGGGGACCTTCGACCCGGCGACCGCGCCGCCCGCTCGGTCCGAGAGCCAGCTCAGCCTGTTCTCCACGCCGCTCAAGGAGGACGTCCTGCGGGCTCGTCTGCGGGAGGTGCGGGTGGAAGAAACCACTCCGGTCCAGGCGCTCCTACTGCTCGAGGAGCTCAAGGGGCTCCTCGAGAGCTGAGCCGCTACTCCAGCTCGAGCTCCAGGCCGCCCGACAGGCCGAGCACGACGTTGATCAGCACGGCGTTGATCAGGCCACAGACGAAGGAGACCGCGCCGTAGGCGAGGGGGAAGCCGATCGCGATCACCAGGCTCAGCACGAGCCCCAGCCCGCCCACGCCCGCCGCCCCGGGGGCCTTGCCGGTCAGGCCGCCGCCGATGCCCAGCAGGCTGGGGATCGCCAGCAGGCCGCCGTAGAGCAACCCGCCCAGCAGGCCCACCAGCAGCCCCCCCAGACCCATGACCTTCGCCAGCGACAGCACGCCCACGCGATGCAGCTTCATAGGCCCTCTCTCTTTCCTGCCTCGACCCTAGGGCGAGCCCGCGCGCCCTGGCACTACAATTGCCCCCGCGCTCTGGAACCGAGAGGAGGTGCTGCCCATGGAGTCCCACGAGGTGCTGCGTCGCGCGGTGGAGCCGGTGGGGGCTAAGCGGGTGGCCCACGAGCTGCGCGTGTCGTCGTCGCTGGTCTACAAGTGGTGCGAGGAGGACGAGACCAGCGGGGCCCGCAACCCCCTCGACCGGATCCGGGTGCTGGTGGCCGCCACCGGCAGCACCGACCCGGTCCACTGGCTGTGCCGGCAGGCGGACGGGTTCTTCGTCAAGGACCCGGCGGGCGCCGAGCAGCCCCTCGACAGCGAGTACATCGCCCACACCCACAAGCTGCTGGGGCAGTTCGCCGACCTGCTGCGGGTGGTCTCGGAGTCGATCACCAACGACGGCTGCATCGACGAGGAGGAGGCCCAGCGGATCCGCACGGAGTGGGACGAGCTCAAGAGCTACGCCGAGAGCTTCGTCCTCGCCTGCGAGCAGGGGCGGTTCGACGATCCCCGCGCCAAGGGCGACACCAAGGGCAAGCGCAAGGGCAAGCGGCGCTGAGCCCATGCCTCCTCCCCCTCCTGCGGGCGGCGCGCGCCGCGGCGGCGCCGCCGAGCTGATCCGCGCGCGGGGACGCGGCGGCATGGGCGCCGTGTTCGCGGCCCGCAAGGTGGGCTCGACCCGCGAGGTGGCGCTCAAGGTGCTCCTCGAGGGCGGGCTGCGCGACCCCGAGGCCCTGGAGCGCTTCCGGCGCGAGGCGCTGGCCACGGCTCGCCTGTCGCACCCCAACGTGGTGGGGATCGAGGACTACGGGTTCGAGGGGGCGCACCCGTTCATCGTCATGAAGCTGGTCGAGGGGCCCTCGCTCAAGGAGGTGCTGCGGACAGGGCCGCTCGAGCCGCAGCGGGCCGGGGAGTACGCGCTGTGCCTGGCGGAGGCCCTGGCCCACGCCCACGAGCGGGGCGTGCTCCACCGGGACCTCAAGCCCGACAACGTGCTGATCAGCGACGGTGAGCCGCGCCTGACCGACTTCGGCCTGGCCAAGCTGCGCGGCGGTGAGGCCCGCGAGCGGCTCACCCGGACGGGTGACGTGGTCGGCACCCCCTGCTACATGGCCCCCGAACAGACCGGGGCCAACAGCGAGCAGCCCGTCGACGAGCGCACGGACGTGTACGCCCTGGGGGCGACCCTGTACGAAATGCTGGCGGGGCGTCCTCCGTTCCTGGGCGTGAGCCTCATGGCGGTGCTCACCGACGTGGCGACGCGACCGCCCGATCCGCTGGAGCAGGTGCGGCCGGGCGTCGACCCTGCCCTGGCGGCGGTGTGCCACCGCTGCCTGGAGAAGGAGCCTGCGCAGCGCTTTCCGGACGCCGGCGCGGTGGCCGCTGCCCTGCGAGCGGCGCTGCAGGGGGGCTCGCCGCAGGAGGCCGCGCCGGCCCCTACGGGCTCGCCGCGCGTGGTCCTGGTCGGGGCGCTGGCGGGGCTCGGCCTCTCCGCCGCGGCGCTCGGCGTCGCCTGGGTCGCCCTCCGACCGGCGGCCGCGCCGCCGCCGGCTCCTGCGCCCCGCCCCGATCGCCCCGCAGTCCGCGCGGCGCCGACGCCCGGCGAGGCGCCGGTCGAGACGGCTACCGTGGCGGAGCGGCTGGCGCGAGGGCCCACGCCCCGGCAGCGGGAGCAGCTCCAGGCTCAATGGCGGCGCCTGTGCCAGCGGGTGGGCGACGTGGTGGTGGGGCTGGTCGCCGACCAGGACGTCGCCTTCTTCGAGGACCTGCAGGAGGACCTGCCCTTCCTCGGCTTCCCCCACGTCCTGCGAGCGATCGCCCTCTATCGGCTGGATCGCGTCGAGGAGGCCCTGGCGGCCCTGGACGCGGCGGAGGCGGCGGAGGTGCCCTACGCCGGCTTCTTCGTGGACGCCTTCCGCGGCCGCTGGCGCCACGAGCAGGGCGACCTCGCGGGCGCCGTGGAGCCGCTGCGCCGGGCCTGGGACGCGCCCGAGACCACGCTGCTGGCGCTGCTGGGGGAGCAGGCCGACGTCGCGGAGCGCCCCTTCACGGACCTGAGCGCCCGCAGCCTGTGGGGCGAGGTGGCGGCGCTGCTGCTGGACGCCCTCCGCCGCACCGACCGGGCCCAGGAGGGGGCGACGCTGGTCCCGCAGGTCGTCGAGCGCCTGCCCGAGGGCGCCTGGCAGGCCTACGAGCGGGCGGCGTCGTGCCTGGCGGCCGTCGGTCGGGCAGAAGACGCGGCCGACCTGTGCGAGCAGGCGTACCAGCGCTCCGATCGCCTGCGGGTCGAGCCGCTGACCACGCTGGGGCGGATCTTCACCGCGGAGGGACGCCTGGACCAGGCCCGGGTGATCCTGGCGCAGGCGCGGGCGGACGCCTCGGCGAAGCACGGGCTCGGGCATCCCGACATCTACCTCGCGCGGGCAGAGCTGCTGCAGCGGGCGGTGGAGGAGGACGACGACACGGCCGGCTCCGTGGGACGGGCGCTCAAGACGGCCCATGAGGCGCAGCTCGGGTTGAACGCCTGGGCGACCGCGGAGTTCGACCTCGCGCTCCTCCCGCCGCCCCTGTTCGAGCACAAGGAGCGCGACCGCGAGCGGCGGGACCGCCGTCAGCGCGCGGCGCAGCGCGCCCACCAGCTCCGGCTGCTGGCGCTGTTCGTGTGGGGCAACACCGAGGCGGGCCGCGCGCCGCGCGACCTGTTGCCGCTGGTGGAGGCGGCGGTGGCGCAGGAGGGGCTCCTCCTCGCCGACGCCCCCGAGGTCACGGCGCTGCGCGCCCGCCTCGCCGCCGGCCAGCGCTGAGCCTCACCGCCTCGAGGAGGTGAGGGCCGGCTCGTCGCTCGTCGCCTCCCTCGCCAGGGGCAGGCTCACCAGGAACCGCGCCCCCTCACCGACCGGCGACGCACAAGCCAGGCGCCCCCCGTGCGCCTCCACGATCCGGTGGACGGTGGCCAGCCCCAGCCCCAGCCCGGGCCCGGCCGCGCCCGGCGCCCGGTAGAAAGGCTCGAACAGCCGGTCCAGCGCCTCGGCCGGGATCCCGGGGCCGGTGTCGCTCACCTCCAGCTCGTACTTCGCGCCGCGCGCACGTCCGGCGATCCGCACCCGCCGCTCCGGCTGCCCATCGAGGTGCTTGAGCGCGTTGTCCACGAGGTTGTGCAGCACCTGACCCAGCAGCGCCGCGTCGCAGGCGATGCGCCCCGGCTCCACGTCCGCCTCGCA
>JAWLGW010000364.1:0-6578 GCA_041690735.1 Planctomycetota bacterium | reverse complement strand
GACGTCTCGGTGCGGCTCACGGCGGGGGGGGACGTGCTCGGGACCCCTGCCTACATGCCCCCCGAGGTGGTCCAGGGCCAGGAGTGGACGGCGGCCGGCGACGTGTACGGGCTGGGCGCCACGGCGGCGTTCCTGCTCACCGGCCGCCCGCCGCTCGAGGGCGACGACGCGCGGGCCGTGCTACAGGCGGCGGCCGAGGGCCGCGCCGCCGAAGTGGCCCTCCCCGACGACACACCCGAGCCCCTGGCGGCGCTGCTCCGCCGCCTGCTGAGCGCCGACCCCGCCGCGCGGCCCTCGCTGGAGGCGGCGCGCGAGGTCCTCGAGCCGCTGGTCGGCGACACCGTGGCGGTCGACACCCGCGCCCTGACCCACGCCCGCTTCTGGATCGACCTCTCCGACGAGGCCACCCTCGATGGGAGGGCCGGGGACGGCGCCGAGGGCGCTCTCCCCGACGCGCCCGCCCTCGCGCCCGAGGAGCAGTTCCACCACTACCGGATCGAGCAGGAGGTGGGCCGGGGCGGCATGGGCGTGGTCTACAAGGCCCGCCACCTGGGCCTCAAGCGGACCGTCGCCCTCAAGGTGCTGGTGGCGGGCACCCTGGCCTCCGAGGAGGAGCGGCGCCGGTTCCTGCGCGAGGCCGAGGCGGCCGGCGCGCTGCAGCACCCCCACATCGTGCCGATCCTCGACGCGGGCGAGCACGAGGGCACCTACTTCCTCACCATGGAGTACGTGCGGGGCGCGCCGCTCAACGTGCACGCGCGCGGGAGCGGCGACCTCCAGGCCCTGCTGCGGCTGTTCTGCCGGGTGTGCGACGGCGTCCACCACGCCCACTCGCGGGGGGTGATCCACCGCGACCTCAAGCCCGACAACATCGTGGTGGACGAGCAGGGCGGCCCGCGGATCCTCGACTTCGGGATCGCCAAGCGCCTCGACCAGGAGGCCGACGACGACTCGGCGGGCAAGCTCACCACCGAGGGAGACATCCTGGGCACCCTCCGCTACATGCCCCCCGAGCAGGCCTCGGGGCGCAGCCAGGACGTGGACGTGCGCAGCGACGTGTACGCCCTGGGCTCGATCCTGTACGAGATCGTGTGCGGCGAGACCCCCTTCCGCGGGGGGGTCCGCGAGCTGCTCCACCAGATCCACTTCGCCGAGCCGCGGCCGCCCAGCGTCAACCGGGTCGAGCTGCCCTGGGAGCTCGACGCGATCTGCCTCAAGGCGCTGGAGAAGGACCGCGACGAGCGATACCAGTCGGCCCTCGAGCTGCGCCAGGACGTGGAGCGCTTCCTGGACGGCCTGCCGATCCGGGCCAAGCGCGCCACGCTGGTGTACCGGCTGCGCAAGTGGGCGGCGCGCAACCGCCGCAAGGCGGCGGGCGCGCTGGCGGTCGCCGCGGTGCTCACCCTGTCGCTGGGCGGCTTGGTCGGCACCCTGTGGTGGACCCGGCGCGGCCATCGGCAGCAGGTGCTGGGGGCCGCCACCGCGGGCTTCGAGCGGCTGGCGCAGCACGACTACCAGGGCGCCATGGAGAAGTTCGGCACCGGCGCCGAGCTGGCGCGGAGCGACGACCACCTGCCCCTCTCTTCCGAGGTGCTGGCGGACGTCCCGCCCGTGCTGCTCTCGGACCTCGTCGACCTCGACGCCGACCTGGTGTGGGTCAGCAAGGAGCGGCTGCACGCCTGGAACGAGCGGGCGCGCGACCACCTCAAGCTACAGGAAGCGAACGCGCTGCTGCAGAGCGTGCGGTCCCTGCTGCAGCAGGGGCAGACCCGCGAGGCCGGCGAGGAGCTGAGCCTGGCGCAGCGCGTGGCGCCGGGACATCCCGGGCTGGCGCCGCTGGTCCAGCAGGTGGTGGACACCCTGCTGACCGACGGCACGCTGTGGCTGGAGGGGCAGGCGGGGCAGTCGCCCGACCAGCGTCAGGAGGAGCTCGCGCGGGGCCGCCGCGCGCTCGAGCTCGCCCAGCGGCTCGACGGCGAGCGCGAGGACGTGCTGAACGCGCTGGCCAAGGTCCACCAGGAGCTGGGCAAGCTGGAGGAGCTGGAGCAGGCGGCGCTGCTGGCGGTCAAGGAGCGGATCCAGGCCCAGACCCTCACCAGCCAGGGGCGCCAGCTCCTGGCGCGTGGCGAGCTACACGAGGCGCGGCGCGCCTTCGAGCAGGCGCTGGCCTTCGACGGCACCTCCCCCGAGGCCCGCGAGGGGCTCCTGGCCGTGGAGCGCAAGCTGGCCGAGGAGCGGGCCCAGCGCGAGCTGCAGGCCCGGCAGAAGAAGGTCGCGGCCCTGCTGCGGGCGGCCACCGACGCGCTCAAGGCGGGCGAGCTCGAGCAGGCGCGGGTGCGGTACGCGCAGGCGCTGGCGTTCGACGGCAGCAACGCCGACGCCCGCGAGGGGCTGGTGCACGTGTATCGCCTCGCCGAGCGGCGCGACGCGCTGCAGGCGGCCGCCGAGCGCGAGCAGCACGTGCGGGCCCTCATGAGGAAGGCCGAGGAGGAGCTCGAGCTCGGCCGGCGGGGCTTCCGCGAGGAGGAGCTGCCGAGCGACATTCGCACCCACTACTTCAACGCCATGGAGGCCCTGCGGGAGGTCAAGTTCGTCGAGCGGGAGCACGCGGCGGCCACCAAGCTGCTGCAGCGGGTGGCGCGCGAGTTCTCGCTGGTCCTCCTCGAGCAGGGGTACCCGGAGCTGAGTCAGTTCATCCTGAGGATCGGCGGCGTGGAGGACGACGGCGCCAGCGGGGTGGACCTGCCGCGCGACCCGCACCTGGCGGTGCTCGAGGCGGCGCGCATCAACATCCGGCGGGCCTACGGCGGCGTGGTCCGCTTCCAGCCCACCAAGGCCTTCGAGCCGCTGCGCGAGTGGATCAAGGCCCTGCCGCAGCGGCGCCACCAGGTCTTCATCGACGTGCGCTCGCGCGTCGTCACCCGCGGCGCTCACCCGCAGGTGGTGGCGGAGGGGCTGTGGGTGCGCATCGTCGACCTGCGCACCAAGACCCAGCTGGCGCCGGTCAAGATCGCCTTCGAAGGGGGCCCCTTCCAGCGGAGGGTGTCGGTCGACAGCCAGGGGCGCCGCCTGGTCGGCCCCTTCGACAGGGCGATCGGCCTCGACGCCCGGCCCTATCTGGCGAAGGTCGAGGCCGCCGTGCGCGCGGCCCTCGCGCCGGAGACCGACTGAGCCACGGGTGTCTCCGCGCCTGGGTCGACCGTGGTCGCCCCGGCCCTCGCGGCGGCGCCGATGCTCGTGCCGGTGAGGAACGTCGCGGCCCCCGCCCCCTCGTCGTCCTTGGCACGGCCGGTGCGGCATCGACCGGCGAGGAGGTGTCCCATGAAGACGCACGCCCCCGCGCTCCGGACGACCTGGTCGCAGTACGCCTCGCTGCCGCTGCGTCTGATGCTCGGCTTCGCCTTCTGCTACCACGGCTACCCCAAGCTGTTCGCCGAGGGCGGGCACGCGGAGTTCGTGGGCACGCTGCAGCAGATCGGGGTGGCGGCCCCCGAGGTCATGGCCTGGTTGATCGGGATCCTGGAGTTCGCCGGCGGGATCGCCCTCATCCTGGGCGCCCTGGTCACGGTCGTGAGCGCCCTGCTGGCGATCGAGATGGCGATCGCGGCGGCCACCGTGCACGCGGCGGCCGGCTTCAGCTTCATGAACGTGATCGGCCAGACCGAGACCGGCATGCAGTTCGGCATGCCCGGCTACGAGGTCAACCTGCTGTATATCGCGGGGCTGGCCACGCTCATGCTGATCGACCCCGGGCCGCTGTCCCTCGACGGCCTGTGGCTGCGCAGCCGCTACGGCAAGGTCACGCGTCGGGTGGAGCACGAGCAGCGGGTGGTCGAGCCGGCCGGGTCGCCGCGGCGGTAGCGCTATCGGGCCTCGCGCCACCGGGCGAGGAACGCCTCGTAGTCGGCGCGGGTGTCGATCCCGCGCGCGCCGGTGGGCTCGACGACCTCCACCCGGATCGCGTGCCCGTGCGCCAGCGCCCGCAGCTGCTCGAGCCGCTCGGCCTGCTCCAGCGCGGTCGGCGTAAGGCCACAGAAGGTCTGCAGGAAGGCGGGCCGGTAGGCGTAGATCCCGAGGTGGCGCAGGGGCGGGAGGGGGTCGCCCGGCGCCGCCCCGTGGGGGATCGGCGAGCGGGAGAAGTACAGGGCCCGCCCCGCTTCGTCGCACACCACCTTGACCACCTGCGGCAGGGCCACCTCGGCGGGGTCCTCCAGCGGCTCGGCCAAGGTGCCCATGGGCTCCGCGCAGCCCGCCATGGCCTCGATCAGCCGGTCGATCAGCGCCGGGTCGAGCTCGGGCTCGTCCCCCTGCACGTTCACGATCAGCTCGGGGGCCTCCCCCTCCTCGGCCAGCCGCCGCGCCGCCTCGGCCACCCGATCGGTGCCGCTGGGGTGCTCGGGGGAGGTCAGCAGCGCCGGCGCGCCGAAGCCCTCGGCGGCCTCCACCAGCGCCGGGTCGTCGGCGGCGATCACCACCCGCGCCGGCCGCGCCGCCGCGGCGGCCCGCTCGTACACGTGCTGCAGCAGCGTGCGCCCCGTCTCCGCGAGCAGCAGCTTGCGGCGCAGGCGGGTGGACTCGAGGCGAGCAGGGATCACGACCACGGCGCGCATGGCGCGGATCCTCCCCGGGCGGGCGGCGGCTCGCAAGAGGAGGGGCGGGGGGGCACTGCGCAGAGTCGAGGCCGCCTACTCGGTCGGCGGGGCCGCCGCCGCCGACTCCGCGCGCGTTACGACTGCGGCCAAACGACCGTATCCCCGTCCTCGCTGCACAAGTAGCCGGAGCCACCGTAGCCGGGGTGCCGCGAATCGGCACGTCCCTGACGTCTCGCCGAGGTGGGATACTCGGCCCGTGGCGAGGCGCGGCGGCAGCGAGGCGGCGGAGGCGCTCTCCGAAGGGGGCTTGACGCCGCTGTGCCCCTACGCCGCCGCGCCCGCCGCGGCGCCCGACCCGGTGGACGTCCCCTGCGCGCTGGAGCGGGCGTCGTTCCTCGCGGCGGCGCCGCCCGAGCGGGACGCCCTGCACGTGGTGGCCTACAACCTCGAGCGCGGCATGCGCTGGCGCGGGCAGCTCGAGCTGCTGCGGTCGCACCCCGACCTGGCGGGGGCCGACGTGCTCCTGCTCAGCGAGGCCGACCGCGGCTGCTCGCGGGTGGGGGGCGCGCACGTGGCCCGGGAGCTGGCGCGAGGGCTGGGCATGGAGCTGGTCTTCGCCGCCCAGTACGTGGAGCTGCCCCGGCGCTCCCGCCGCCCGGTGAACCGGATCGAGGCGCCCTGCGAGCACGGCAACGCGATCCTCAGCCGCCACCCCCTCGAGGACGTGCGGGCGCTCCGGCACGCGACCACCGTCGCCTGGCTGGACCACCCGCGCGAGCCGCGCCTGGGCGGGTGCGTGACCCTGGCGACGACGATCCGCTGGCGTGGCCTGCCGGTGCGCCTGTACGGGGTCCACTTCGACAGCGGCCTGGCGCACGACACCTTCCGGGTGGCGCAGGCCTGGGACGTGGTGGCCGACGCCGCCACCCACCGGGGCCCCGTCGTGGTGGGGGGCGACACCAACGCCTACCGCTACCTGGCGGACGTGTGGCTGGGGACCCACCTCGACCCCACCGTCCCCGTGTTCACCGGCGCCGGCCTGCGCGACGCGCACGCGACGCTCCCTCCCTGGCGGCGCGGGACCACCGGGCGGCGCTTCCTGCTCCGGGGGGTGATCGACCTGATCCTGGCCCGCGACCTGGCGATCGAGGCGAGCGGCGTGGTCCCGGCCCGCGCGGCCGGCGGTCTGAGCGACCACCTCCCGGTGTGGGCCCGCCTCTCCGAACCCTTGCGCGTCCCACAACCGCGCTGAAGATGCTCCCCATGCGACGAAGCCACCGCCTCCCGGTCCTGCCCCTCCTCCTGGCCTCCCTCCCGGTCACGCTCCTGGCCGCCGCGCCAGCGCTCGCCCAGGACGACGACCCCTTCGGGGAGCTGTTCGGCGAGCCGCTGGAGGACCGGGCCGAGGCGCTCCCGGACGCGCCCCTGGAGCGGGCGCGCGCGCTGCACCGCAGCGGACGCCGCAGCGAGGCCGAGCACGCCCTGCGGCGGATCCTGGAGCGGGACCCGGCGCACCTCGAGGCGCAGGCGCTGCTGGCGCGGATCCACCTGGCGAGCGGTCGCGACCCAGAGGCCCGCCAGGCGGTCGCCCAGCTCATGGAGCTGCAGCCCGACCGGCCCAGGCCTCACCTGCTGAGCGGGATCCTGGCCGAGCGCGCGGGGCAGGTCGCTGACGCCCGGGCGGCGTACGAGGAGGCGGCGCGGCTCGCCGCCGGCGCGCGGGGCGAGGCCACGATCGAGGCCCTGGTGCGGCTGGGCGAGCTCCTGACCGACATCGACGGCGCCGCGGCGCGCGGCGTGTGGGAGCAGGCCCTCGCCTTCTACGCCCGCCACGACGAGCTGTCGGCGGCCGAGTTCGCCTGGGTGGCCCGGGCCTGCCTGACGATCGACCGGTTCCCCCAGCTGGCGGCGGAGTACTCCCGCTCCATGAGCGAGTACGCCCGCACCATGCTCGACCAGGCCCTGGCCGAGGACCCCGACCACCTG
>JAWLGW010000363.1:0-6586 GCA_041690735.1 Planctomycetota bacterium | reverse complement strand
GGCCCCTCGAGGTCGCGCACCCGCTGCTGCGCCCGCACCAGGTCTCGGTGGGTCGCGAAGCCGCGCCAGGTCTCCGACTCGAGCAGGCGCGCCGCGTCGCGCAGCTCCGCTTCGAGGGCCGCCAGCCGGTCCCGCGCCTCAGCGAGCTCCCGCGTCAGCTCGGGCGAGGCGGCGCCCGCCTGCGCTCGCTCCTCGGCGCGGGCCAGGCGCCGCTCCAGCGAGGCAGCGCGCTTCTTCTGGTGCTCCAGCGCCACCCGCGACTCGGCGACCTCGGTCCGCAGCCGCTCGAGGTCGGGCGTCTCGTCGAGCACGGCGCGCAGCTCCCGCTCGCGCTCGCGCGTCTCCCGCAGCGCGGCGTGCGCCTCGGCCAGGTCGTCCTCGAGCCCGTCCTGACGCTCCTGCTGCGCCTCCCGCTCGCGCTCCAGCGCCGCCACCAGAGCGCGGGTGTCCTGGAGCGCCGCGGTGAGGCTGCGCACCTCCTGCTGCACCCACTGGGTCCCGGCCTGCTTGTCGTCGACGGCGCCCCGGATCGCCTCCAGGTCGTGACGCAGGCTGGAGACGCCGGTCCAGGCCTGCTTGAGGACCTCCTGCGCCAGGATCATGTCCGAATAGACCGGGTTCTCCTCGGCCTGCCGGGCGCGCTCCTCGGCGGAGCCGCCGGGGATCGAGAGGGTGCTGATCCACTTGGCGAGGCGCAGGACGCGCCGCGCCGCCTTGAACTCCTCCTCCAGCGCGGCCAGGGCCTCGCGACCCTTGGTGAGGGCGGCGTGGACCGTGACGCGCTCGTCGAGGAGGGCCGCGGCCGCCGCCCTGACCGCCTCCTCGTCGGCCCGGTGCGCGCGCAGCGCCTCGCCCACGGCCCACTCCCCCTGGCGGGCCTCGGCCAGCGCCGAGCGCAGCGCCCGGACCTCCGCCTCGAGGCGCTCGACCATGCCCGCGCCGGCGGCGACGTGCGCCAGGGCCACCTCGAGCTCGCCCTCCACCCGGGCGGCGGTCGCCTCGCGCGCCTCGAGGGCGTGGCCCCGCACCAGTGCGTCGCTGGCCAGCGCCTCGGCGCCGGCGCGGCTCTCGGCCAGGGCGCGGCGGAGGTCGCGCACCTCGCGCTCGAGCTGTCGGGAGCGCGCCACCGCGCGCGCCTCGCTGGCGCGCGCCCGGCGGAGCGCCTCCGCTCGCAGCGCGCTGCGGGCCGCCTCTTCGCCGTGCTCGACCTCGAGCCGGTCGCGCCGCTCCTCCGCCGCGCGGGCGCGCTGATGCGTGCGCTCCAGCGCGGCGGTCAGGTGCGCCACCCGCTCCTCGAGCTCGGCGGTGTGGCGGGCGAACGCCTTCTGCGAGGCCGCCAGCTGCCGCTCGCAGGCCAGCACGCGGGTGCGCTCCTCCGTCAGGGCCAGGCGGAAGCCGTCGAGGGTCTGCTCCAGCTCTTCGCGGGCGCTCTCGGCGGCCCGGCGCTGCAGGGCCCGCGCCGCGGGGGGGGGCTCTCCCTGGGCGAGACCCCCCCCGCCCTGGTCCCGGTCAGCGTCTCGGGCGGGCGCGTCCGGGCGCGCCAGCTCGCGGCTCGCCTCGCGGAGCCCCTCGCGCAGCGCCGCCTCCCGCGCGCGGGCGAGGGCCAGGTCGTGCTCGCGGGCGGCGAGGCGCGCCCGCACCGCCCGCAGCTCGAGGTCCTCCCGCTCGCTCGCCACGTGCCCCTGCTCGAGCAGGGTGGCGGCCGCCTCGCCCGCCGCCAGGGCGCGTTCGGCGCGCTCGCGCAGCGCGTCCGCCCACCCGGCGCGGACGGCTCCGGGCGAGGCGCCGCCCTCGAGGGCGAGCACCAGGCTCTCCAGCTCGTCGACGCGGCGGGTCCAGGCGGCCAGGTCCTGCGCCGCCTGCTGGCGCTGCCGCTCGGCGCCGGGACGGGCGACCGGGGCCAGCGCCGCGACCTCGGCGGGCGACCCGGGCGGCGTCGCGGGCAGCTCGGCCGCGGGCGGCGCCTCCGGAGCGCGCTCGCGCTCGAGCACCTCGATGCGCCAGCGCAGCCGCTCGGCCAGGGCGGCCGCCGTCTGCGTGCGGCCTGCCAGCGGGGCCTCTCGCCAAGGCTCGCCACCGTGAGCCGCCCGCAGCTGATCGAGGTCGACCCGCAGCCGGCGCAGGCGCTCGCGCCAGCCGCCGCCGGGACCCCTGGGCCTCCGCCCTGTCGTTCGCTCGCGCCGCACGGCCGCAGTGTGGCCACCGGAGCGCCGCCGCTCAAGCCCTCACCGCAGGAATGGATTATTCCGTCGCTCGTTGCCGATCGTCGTCTCGGGTCCGTGCCCGGGGATCACGCGGGTGGCGTCCTCGAGGGCGAACAGGCGGTCGCGGATCGAGGCCTGGAGCTGATCCCAGCTCCCGCCGGGGAAGTCGGTGCGCCCCACGCCCATCTGGAACAGGGTGTCGCCCGACAGGAGGAGCATGCCGTCGGGCGTGCGCAGCGAGAAGCACACGCTGCCCGGGGTGTGGCCGGGGGTGTGGAGCACCAGGGAGCTGCCCTCGCCGAAGCGCACCGTCTGGCCGTCCTCCAGCGCTCCGTCCAGGGTGGGGCCGGGGCCGAGGTCCATGGGCAAGCCCACCAGCTCGCCCTGGCGGGCGAAGTGGTCCACCAGGAACTGGTCGCCGGGATGGAGGAGGGCCTCGGCGCCGGTCTTGTGGCGCAGGTCTTCGGTCCCTGCGCAGTGGTCGAAGTGCGCGTGGGTGTGCAGCACCTTGACCACCCGTAGGTCGTGGCGGGCCACCACCTCCAGGATCGTCTCGACGTCCCCCCCGGGGTCGACCACGATGGCCTCCCGGGTCTTGGGACATCCGATGATGGTGCAGTTGCACTGCAGCAGCCCGACCGGCATGGCGTGGACGATCACACGGCTCCTCTGGTCATGCTATAAAAGCACTTAGGAACGGGACGCGGCGCGTCCGAGATTTTCCCGTACCCTGCCGCGCCTCGGCGGATGGTAGCAGGGGGGCTCGCAGAGCCGGATCGTCGCCGGATCAGTAAGAGGTTGCTCATGTTCGCGATCATCTCGGACGTCCACTCGAACATCGAGGCGCTGTCGCTGGTGCTCGAGGATATCGAGTCGCTCGGCGTCACCGATATCGTTTGCCTCGGCGACGTGGTCGGCTACGGCCCCAGCCCGCTCGAGTGCGTCGACCTCGTCATGCAGAAGTGCCGCGTCACCCTGAAGGGGAACCATGACGAGGCCCTGGTGCACGGCGCCTACGCCTTCAACCTGCGCGCCCAAAAGGCGATCGAGTGGACGCGCGACCAGCTCAAGCCCGGCTTCTTCTCGGGCTCGGCCGTGCGCCGCCGGTGGGACTTCCTGACCAACCTGCCGCTGCGCCACGAGGAGGGGCCGAACCTGTTCATCCACGGCTCGCCCCGCGACCCCACCAACGAGTACATCCTCGCCACCGAGATCGGCTTCGGCCCCACCGAGAAGTTCGAGGAGATCTTCGCGGGCTTCGAGAAGATGCTGTTCGTGGGCCACACCCACATGCCGTGCGTGATCACGGACAAGTACGAGACCAAGACCTCGGCCGAGATGGACAACAAGTACACCTACCCCGACATGGCGGACCAGAAGGTCATCGTCAACGTGGGCTCGGTGGGGCAGCCGCGGGACCGGGACAACCGCGCCTGCTACGTCGTGGTCGACGGCGACACGATCACCTGGCGGCGGGTGGAGTACGACATCGAGAAGACGGTCGCCCGCATGGAGCAGATCGCGCAGCTCGACGCCGCCCTGGCCGCGCGGCTCAAGGAAGGCATCTAGCCCGAGCAGCGGCTCGGCGCAGGAGCGGGGGGGCGGAGCGCCGGCTCCGCCTCCTGGCGTGTACGGGCCTGTCCGCGGAGCGCCTTGCAGGCCCCGGGGATCGTGCTAGAGTCCTCGAATGCCCTTCGGGCGTAACCCGAGGCATACAGCCCACTTCCGGCTGAGGAGCCGTGAGCGAGCACGCGCTGGACGAGCCGAACCTGCACCTGGGCCTCCTGGCGATCCGCAACGAGTTCGTCAACCTGTCCGAGCTCAAGCATTGCCTGGACGTCCGCAGGAAGATCCACGCCAAGTCCGGGCAGGTCCTGGACCTGGGTGAGGTGCTGGTCCAGCAGCGCTATCTGACGCCTCAGGACCTCGAGTACCTCCACATGCTCGAGGGCGCCCAGCCGCTCGAGCAGCCGATCCAGATGGAGGCGATCGAGGCCGAGTTCGAGCAGCACGTGGCCGAGCTCAAGCCCGGCTCCAGGTTCGGCGACTACGCGATCGAGGCCGAGCTGGGGCGCGGCGGCATGGGCATCGTCTTCAAGGCGGGCAACACCACCAAGGAGGGCCAGGCCTGCGCCCTCAAGATCCTGATCGGCGGCAAGGACGCGACGGTCCGCGACATCGAGCGCTTCAAGAAGGAGGCGACGGTGATGGCGCCGCTGATCCACCCGGGGATCGTGAAGATCTACGAGGTGGGGCGGCACAAGGGCCTCGACTTCATCGCCATGGAGTACGTGGACGGGGTCTCGCTCAAGGAGGTGGTGGGCGAGAAGCCGCTCGCCGCCGACCTCTCGCTGCTGTCGATCCGCTCGGCCGCCGAGGCCGTGGCGTTCATGCACTCCCACGGCATCATCCACCGCGACATCAAGCCCGAGAACATCATGCTGCGGGCGAACGACGGCAGCTCGGTGCTGATGGACTTCGGCCTGGCCGGGTGGGACAAGATCGAGATCCTGGCCGGGCGCGGGTCAATCGGGACGCCGATGTACCAGCCCCCCGAGCAGGCGGACGTGGGCGGGCCGTTCGGCAAGATCTCCCCCGCCTCCGACGTCTACGGCCTGGGCGCGACGCTGTACTACCTGCTCACCGCGCGCCACCCGTTCCTGGGGCGGAGCGTCAAGGAGGTGCGCGAGAAGATCAAGTCGCAGCCCCCCGACCCCATCCGGAACCTCAACGCCAAGGTGCCGCCCACGGCGGAGGCCCTGTGCCTGCGCTGCCTCAAGAAGCGGCAGGAGGAGCGGTTCCAGGGGCCCAAGGAGCTGATCGACCAGGTCGACAACGTGCTTCAGCTCATGTGGCAGGACGCGGGCGGCGAGAGCAAGAGCCGGCAGCGTCTGCTGCGGCGGATCTCGGCCGCCGCTCGCAAGCGCGGCGGCGACAGCGGTCGCAAGGCCTCGGTCACCAAGGCCTCGGTCACCAAGGCCAAGGTCGCCCCGCGGCCGCGCGGACCCTCCTCGGGCCGCAGCGGCGCGCGCAGCGGCCTCGGCAAGGTCCCCAGCAAGCTCCCCTCGGGCAAGGGCCGGGTCGGCCCCCACAAGCGCGGCGCGCTGGCGGAGAGCAACGGCGACGCCGGGCCGCCGCCGGGGGTGGTGATCGGCATCATCGCGGTGGTGCTGGTCGGCCTGGTGCTGGGGGCGGCGGCGATCCTCAGCGGGTGAGCTGAAGCACCTCGATCACCTTCCGCACCCCCCGCTCCAGCGGGCCGAGCTCGGTGGCGGTGAAGCACAGCCGGGCGAAGCGGTCGAAGCGCTCGCCGAAGGCGCCGCCGGGCGCCAAGGACACACCCGCCTCCAGGCAGCGCCGCAGCAGGTCGAGCAGCGCCGCCTCGTCGGCGCAGCGGGCGCGCAGGTCGAGGAACACGAAGGTGCCCGCGTCGGGCCGCGCCACCAGCAGGTCGTCGCGGCCCGCCTCCTCGAGGAGCGACAGGGTGAGGGCGGCCCCCTCCCGCGCCGCCGCCTGCCGGCGGGCTCGCTCCTCCTCCGCGGCCGGATCGCGCAGGGCGGCCAGGGCCATCCGCTGCGCCAGGGTGCCGGTGTGATAGGTGGAGTGGGTCAGCGCCCGGGGGACGAGGTCGGCCGCGGACGGAGGGGCGGCGATCAGCCCCACCCGCTGGCCGGCGAGGCCGTACGACTTGGAGAACGAGGTGACCGCGAAGGTCCGCTCGCGCGCCGCCGCGGCCAGCGCCAGGGGCGGCTCGGCGCTGGCGCCCTCGCGCAGGGGGAGGTCGGCGTAGACCGCGTCGTCGAGGAGCCACAGGTCGTGGCGCTCGGCCACCTCGCGCACCGCGGCCAGGTGAGCGGGGCCGTACACGAAGCCGACCGGGTTGTTCGGGTTGCACAGGTAGATCGCCGCCGTGGCGGGCGTCACCGCCGCCTCCAGGCGGGCGCGCAGGCGCGCGGGGTCGGGCGGGAGGGCGCCCGAGGGGTCGACGTCCACCTCCACCGGGCGGCAGCCGCGGCGCCGCAAGATCCCCAGGATCAGCGGCCAGGACGGGGTGCACACCAGCACCTCGTCCCCCGGGTCGAGCGCTACGCTCACCGCGACGTCCAGGCCGCCCGTGGCGCCCGGGGCCACGAACACCTCCTCGACCGGGGCGGCGCAGCCCAGCCGGGCCAGGTCCGCGGCCCCCGCCGCGCGCAGCTCGGGGTCCCCGGTGACGGGGCCGTATCGGTGCAGCGCCAGGTCGTCGAGGTCGACCCGCCGCGACGGCGCGGGCGGCAACAGCGCCGTGTCTCCCAGGTGGAGCGGGACGAACTCGGGGTCCGCCGCGCGGCGGCGCAGCTCGCCTGCGAAGGCGGCGAAGGGGGAGGGGCGGATGGTCTCGG
>JAWLGW010000362.1:0-6587 GCA_041690735.1 Planctomycetota bacterium | reverse complement strand
CAATTCCGGACAAGAGCGGGGGACGGGTGGGCCCGAGCAGCGCGCCGACCGTCCGGCCCTCGCGGCCGCACCTCGACATCGCGCTGATAGACTACGCGGCCGCTTAGCCCGGAGGTGCGCCGTGAAGCGCTGGACGCACAGGTCCCTGTCGACGCTGACCCCCATCTCGTGCGCCCTGCTGGGCGTCGCCCTGCTGGCTGCGCCCGCCGTCGCCGGGGATGACGGCGACGAGGAGCGCGAGTTCCCCGAGCTGGTGGAGGTGACCGAGGGCTACCAGGCCGTGGAGGGCTTCCTCCGCCTGTACCGCAAGCCCAAGGAGGAGCGCCTCCTGGCCGCGATCCCCGAGGAGCTGCTGGGACAGCCGGTGTTCCTCGCCACCTCGGTGTCGGGCGGCTCCGAGTACTCCGGCTGGCAGTGGGAGGACAAGCTGATGCGCTTCGACCGCTGGGGCAAGAAGCTCCTGCTGGTCGAGCTGAACACCCGCCAGCGCGCCGCCAAGGACAAGCCCCTCGAGGAGGTGGTCCGCCGCACCTACGCGGACCGGCTGCTCGCCGACCTCGACATCCAGGCCCAGGGCCCCGACGGTGAGCTGCTGGTGGACCTCGGCGAGCTCCTGTCCCGCGGCTTCCGCACCTTCTTCGGCGGCGGCTTCTCGCTCAACACCGGGCTGGCGCAGTTCAGCAAGGTCAAGGCGTTCCCCAACAACGTGGAGGTCGCCGTCACCATGCCGCTGTATGGCGACGGCACCTTCATGACCCTGCACTACTCGCTCAGCGGCCTGCCCGAGCTCGAGGACTACGTGGCGCGGGCGGCCGACGACCGGGTGGGCTACTTCCTCACGCCGATCCGCGACTACACCGCCGGCGACCCGCGCGAGGGCCGCATGGTCCGCCTGATCAACCGCTGGAAGCTCGAGAAGGCCGACCCCGAGCTGGAGCTGTCGCCGCCCAAGGAGCCGATCGTCTTCTACATCGAGAAGACCGTCCCGATCGCCTACCGGCAGGCGGTCGCTGAGGGCATCCTGGAGTGGAACAAGGCCTTCGAGAAGATCGGCATCACCGGCGCGATCGTGGTCCGGCAGCAGACCGAGACCCAGTTCGCCGACGTCGACCCCGAGGACGTGCGCCACAACTTCTTCCGCTGGATCACCTCGGAGACCCCCTTCGCCATGGGGCCCAGCCGGGTCGACCCGCGCAACGGGCGGATCCTCGACGCGGACATCATCTTCGACGACTCGATGCTGCGCGGCTACATGTACGACTACGACGTGCTGATCCGCGAGGCGCCGAGCAAGATGCTGACGCGTCCCATGCAGGCGCTGCTCGAGCGCAAGCCCGAGCTGCACCCGCTGGCCCGCTTCGCCCGCCAGGAGGGCACCCTGCAGGGCGAGCGCGTGCGGGCGCTGCTGCGTGAGCTGCAGGGCGAGGACGGCGAGCTGTCGCTGCGCGCCCTGGTCGAGGGGTCCGGAGACCGGATCGAGCGCCGGGACGACCTGCGCAAGCTCCCCGAGCGGGTGCGCCTCTCGGCGGTGTGCCACCTCGGCGAGCTGCTCCCCCAGCAGGTCGGCCTGGCGCAGCTGGCCATGGCCGACGTCGCCCGCGTCGGCCCCTCCGGGGCCCCCCTCGAGGGCTACCTGACGGCCGTCGTCAGGGAGACGGTCATGCACGAGGTGGGGCACACCCTCGGCCTGCGGCACAACTTCAAGGCCTCGAGCTTGCTCTCGCTCGACACGATCAACTCGCCCGACCGCCCGGCCGCCACCTCGGCCTCGGTCATGGACTACCACCCGATCAACCTGAGCAGCGACCCCGACAAGCAGGGCAGCTTCCTCCCCAGCACGATCGGCCCCTACGACTACCTCGCGATCGAGTACGGCTACAAGCTGTGCAAGGAGGACGACGAGGAGCTGGCCAGGGTGCCGCAGCGGCTGGCCGAGCAGGGGATCCCCTACGCCACCGACGAGGACGTGGGCTCGCCCGACCCGCTGATCACCCGCTGGGACATGGGCGACGACCCGCTGGCCTACGCCCGCGACCGGGTGGCGCTGGTGCAGGTGCTGTGGCAGGACCTCGAGAACCGCTCGGTGGGCGACGGCGAGAGCTACAGCCGCCTGCGGCGGGCCCTCAACGTCACCCTGTTCGAGGTGCAGCAGGCGGCCGCCATGACCTCGCGGCTGGTGGGCGGCATGTCCTTCTTCCGCGACCACAAGGGCGACCCGAACGCCCGGCCGCCGATCACGGTGGTCGACCCGGCGCAGCAGCGCGCCGCGCTGGCCTGGCTGAGCGAGCAGATCTTCGCCGGCGAGGCCCTGCAGGTGCCGCAGGAGCTGCAGAGCAAGCTGGCCGCCGGCCGGTGGGTCCACTGGGGCTCGGGCGACGACGGGGCCAGCCTCGACTACTCGGTCCTGGACCGCCTGCTGCAGATCCAGACCTGGGCCCTGTTCTTCGTCACCGCCGACGACGTGCTGGCTCGGGTGTGGGAGAACGAGCAGCGGGTGAAGGCGTCCGGCGCCGGCGCCGCCCCGCTCACCCTGCCCGAGCTGTTCGACAGCATCGAGGCGGCGATCTTCACCGAGCTCGACCAGCAGGCCGGCGGGCAGGGCAGCGAGCCTTCGGCCGTCGACCCGGCGATCTCGAGCGTGCGCCAGAACCTGCAGGACGCCTACGTGCGCCGCCTGATCCAGATCGCGATCGGCGACGGGATCTCGCCGCCGGTGGCGAACAAGCTGGCCTGGTCGCGCCTGCGCGACCTCGAGCGCAAGTTCCACCCGGTGCACCACGGCGCCCGCCTCGACCCCTACACCCGGGCGCACCTCGAGGTGCTCAAGGCGAAGAGCGAGGCGGCCCGCGCGCCCGAGTACGTCCATCTGGCCTCGGGCGGCGGCTGCGCCCTGGCCCCGACGTCGAGCCGCGACGTGCCCTGGGCGCCCCTCGGCGTGGCCGGCCTGGGGCTGCTCGGCCTGCTGGCGCTCCGCCGCCGGGCGGCGTAGGCGCAGGAGACCCCGAGCGCTCCGCGACTCCTCCCTCGAGCCGGGTGGCGCCTGCCGCCCGGCTCGCGGCCTCTCAGGCGGCGGGCGCCGGCTGGAGGCGCTCGGGCGCGACCGCCCGCTCGACGAGGGCGATCCGCTGGGCGTGCAGCCCGGGCAGCAGCGCGCGGTCCTCCAGCAGGCGCAGCCCCGCCGCCTCGAACCTGTCGTGCATGGCCCCGGGCGGCACCATGGCCAGGGGCCGGAAGGGCTGCCCGCGCAGGGTGACCCTGAGGCGCCGCTGCAGGCGGTGGAGCGTCCCCGCGGCGTAGTACGAGACCACGAGGTGCCGGCTGCTGACCTGCGCCAGGCCCTCCAGCAGCCGCTGCTGGTCCGCCTCCTCGCGCAGGTGCTGCAGGAGGCGGAAGCACAGGACCAGGTCGAAGCTGTCCGCCGCCAAGGGCAGGGGCCGGGTCAGGTCCGCCTCGAGGAGCGTGAGGGGGGCGCCGGGTGCGTCCTCCTCCGCCGCCAGGGTGGAGCGCATGCGCCGCCGGTTGAGGTCGAGCCCCACGACCTGCTGCCGAGCGACCTGCCGCAGCAAGGGCGTCAGGCGGCCGTGGCCGCAGGGGGCGTCCAGCGCCCGCTCGACCGGACCGACCCGCGCGAGCATCTCCGCGACGATCCGCACCTCGCGCAGGTGAACCCAGCGCTGATCGCGCCCATAGCGGTCACGGAGGTAGCTGGCGCGGTCGAGGTGCGGCATGCGCCGTGAAGGTAGGTGGACGCCGCGCCGTTGGCAAGAGCCTCCCCGCCCGGCCGCTACACTGTCCCTCGCGAGGAGGCGACCCCGTTGCAGCTCCTGGCCTCCGTTGGACCCATCGAGCTGGCATCGGTGCTGGTGCCGTTCGCGCTGATCGTCCTCGGCAGCGTCGTGCTGGCCGAGGCGTGGGAGCGCCTCGGCCCGAGGAGCTCCCCCGGGCGCCGCCGGCGGCGGCGCCCGCACGCGAGCACCGTCTCCCGTCGGCGGCGGGTCGAGGTGCTGGCGGGCGCCTTGACCCGCGGCCAGCTGCAGAGCGAAGGAGGGATGCACCGAGTCGGCGGACTCTACAGGGGGCGACAGGTCCGGCTCGCCACCCCGATCCGCGGCGACGAGGAGGGCTTCACCTTCGAGCTCGACGTGGCGAACACGCTGTGCCTCACGGTCGCGGCGCACGAGACGGCGGAGGGCCGCGCCACCTACACCACCGACCTGACGGGGCTCGACCCGCGCGAGCGCGGCCTGGCCGAGCAGCTGCTCCACCGACCTGCGGTGCGGCGAGCGCTGGGGGCGCTGTTCGTCGACTGGGAGGCGCGATCCCTCGAGCTGGTCCCTGGCGCCCTGCGGGTGGAGCTGCCGCCCGATGAGTTCAGCCTGGTCCCGGAGCGGGCCAAGCGGGTGCTGCGCACCCTGGCGACCATCGCCCGGGCCGTCGTCCAGACCCGCGAGCGGCTGCAGGAGCAGCCTCGCCCCGCCGCGGTGGCCGCCGACCCCGACGGGCTGGCGGGCCGCCACTGCCCCTATTGCCGGGACGAGCTCCGGAGCAGCGACGGGGGCGCAGAGGAGGAGCTCGCCGCCTGCGAGCAGTGTCAGGCCGTACACCACGCGGAGTGCTTCGCCGAGTTCGGCCGCTGCACGGCCTTCGGCTGCGAGGGGCGGCGGTGCGTGCCGCTGGTCGACGGCGCCGCCGGCGCGCGGGCCGCGATCCGGCTCACCCTCGAGGCGTGCCCCGAGTGCGGCTCGCGGACCCGCGACTGCCTGCCGGGGTTGTGCCGCGCCCCCCGCGGCATGCTGGAGCGGATGCGCAGCCGCTGGTCGTCCCCCGCCTCGCGCGGCGGCGCGCGGGGCTGGCGGGCTTGAGCCCGCCCCGCCAGCCGCGCGTGCGCGAACGCGCGCCGCGGCGCCCGCTCTCGCGCCTTCAGCGGCCCCGGCTCGGCGTCGACAAGGAGGGGGGGCAGGAGAGGGCGTCGTGAGGCAGGACATCAGGCGGACCACGGAGCGGCGGACGGCGCGTCGGGGACCCACGCGAGGCGAGCTGGCGATCCGGTGGTTCACCCCCCGCGGTCGCGCCGCGGTGACCGAGCTGCTCGAGGACCTGCGCCACGCCGAGGGGCGGCACGCCGCCCAGATCCTGGCGGAGCTGCGGCGGAGCGACCTGCCCGAGGGCGCGCTCGACCTGCGGGCGATCGACCTCCGCGGACGAGACCTCGGCGCCGCCCGGCTGGCCGGCGCCGACCTGTCGGGGAGCCGCCTGGAGGGGGCGACCCTGGCCCGGGCGGACCTGCGCGGCGCGCGGCTGTCGGGCGCACGCCTGCGGGAGGCCGACCTCACCGGCGCCCGCCTCGACGGCGCGGACCTGACCGGCGCGGACCTGTCCGCCGCCCGGCTGTGCGAGGCCCGGCTGGAGGGGGTCGAGCTGTCGGGGGCGCGCCTCCACGGGACCTCGCTCAAGCGCGCCTGGGCGCCGGGCGTGCCCTTCGACCGGGCGGACCTCGTGGACGTCGACCTGAGCCTGGTCCGCACCGAGGAGCACCGGCCGCCGCCGGGTCCGCGGGCCCGTCAGCCCCTGGGGGCGCCGCCCGCCTCGGAGCCCCGTCCGCCCACACAGCGTCTGCGGGCGCTCCCGCGCCGGCGTCCGCAGCCGCCGGCGGCGCCGTCCGCTCCGACCGTCGCCATCGATCGGGCGGCCGGCAGCCTCGACCGGGCGCTGGCGGAGGTGCTGCTGGCGCGGGGGCGCGTGGGTCGCCTCGTGGCCACGATCGAGGGGGTGGAGGTCGTGCTGTTCGACGCCGGCCTCGCCTCCCGCCGGGCGGCCTGAAGCTCCCCAGCGAGCCTCAAGGCTCAGCGAGAGGCGAGCCGGCGCTCCAGCAAGCCCTCGGCGAGGCCGCGGGCGATCCGGGCCGCGCCGTCCGCCCCCGCCACCTGCCGGTAGGTGAGGGCCCCCTGCAGCAGGACCACCCACTCCTGGGCGAAGGTGTCGGGATCGTCCACTCCGGCCGCCTCGGCCATCTGGCGGACCGAGGCCTCCGATGCCACGTAGTGCTTGGCCGCGGCCTTGTGGATCGGGTCCTTGGGGTTGGGGAACTCCTGCGAGGCGAGCAAGAACAGGCACCCGCGGTAGCGGGGGTCGTTGAACCACTCGTCGACCACATCGAACATGGCGAGCAGCAGCTTCTTGGGGTCGAACCCCGCCTTCTCCTGCAGCCGCCGGGCGAAGGCCGCCTGCTCCCACTCGTCCTGCTTGGCGACCGCGGCCAGGATCAGGTCGTCCTTGCTCTCGTAGTGGTTGTAGAAGGTCGTCTTGGTGACCCCCACCTCTTGCAGGATCCGGTCGAGCCCCACCGCGTGGAACCCGTAGGCGTAGAACAGGTTCAAGGCGGCGTACAGCAGCCGCTCCTTGGTGTCCCGCGGCGGCCGCCCCGCCCCGAACAGCTCCTCGGCCGTGGGCCCGCGCTCGTTCGCCACCCCGACCTCCTCCGCTAGCTGACGATGTCCTCGCCGCCGTCGATCCGGATCAGGTTGCCGGTCATGAAGTCGAACCGGCGCCGCACATGGCGGCGATCGCGCCCGCCACATCCTCGGGGG
>JAWLGW010000361.1:0-6588 GCA_041690735.1 Planctomycetota bacterium | reverse complement strand
CGAGGTGGCCTACTTCCTCGACGACGCGACCATCTCGGCGCTCCAGCGGCAGGCCCGCCGCGGGGTCGACACCCTGGTGATCGTGCCCAACGACGAGGACCACGACGTCAAGATCGTCCGCGACGCCTTCAACTGGTCGCAGAACGACTTCATCCGCTCCGGCGCCAAGCTCTACAAGTACGAGGGGCGCATGGTGCACAGCAAGGTGGCCGCCTTCGACGGCCGGGTGGCCACGGTGGGGTCGAGCAACCTCGACACCCTGGCCCTCGAGAAGCTGAGCGAGGCGAACATCTTCGTCAACGACCCGGGCTTCACCAAGACCCTCGAGGAGCGGGTGATCCAGGCCGACCTGCCCCGCTCCAAGCGCGAGCAGGTCAAGGAGCTGAGCTGGTGGGAGAAGGTCAAGGGCGGGACGCTGCACTTCTTCCGCTCGTTCCTGTGAGCCTTCGGCTACCCTGATCGGCATGAGGACGCGCATTGAGAGAGTGGTCACCGCCGGGGACGGGACCCGGCTGTACGCCCGCCTGACCCGAGGCCCCGAGGCCCGCGGCACGCCGATCATCTGCGCCAACGGCATCGGCGTCTCCACCTTCTTCTGGACCTACCTGGAGGAGCACTTCTCCCCCACCCGTCCGGTGATCGTGTGGGATTACCGCGGCCACGGCCTGAGCGAGTTCCCCCGCGACCTCGACGACCTGACCATCGAGTCGAACGCCGACGACCTGGCGCGGGTGCTCGACGCCTTCGGCTACCCGCGGGCGGTCCTCGCCGGCCACTCCATGGGCTGCCAGGTGCTGTACGCCTTCGCCCACCGCTACCCCGACCGGGCGGCCATGCTGGTCCCCATGCTGGGGGCCGTGGGGCGTCCGGTCCACACCTTCCTGGGCCGCGAGGTGGGCGCGCTGATCGGCTTCATGGTGGGCCACGCCATCGGCACGCGCATGCCCGACGCGATCGGGGACGGGCAGCGCCGCCTGCTCTCCCTGCCCGCGGGCCGCCGGGTGGTGTCGCGGATCGCCCGCCTGAGCGGGCTGGTCCATCCCACGCTCATGCCGCAGGAGGACCTCGACCGCTACCTGGACCACTTCGCCCACTTCCCGCCGCTGGTCTTCTTCCGCATGGCCGAGAAGATGGCCACCCACACCGCCGAGCCCTACCTGGAGCGGATCGCCGCGCCCACGCTGGTGGTCGCGGGCACCAACGACCTGTTCACGCCCCTCCACCTGTCCGAGGAGGCGGCCGACCGGATCCCCACCGCCCGCCTGCTGGTCCTCGAGGACGGCTCCCACGCCGCCCTGGTCGAGCAGCCCGACCTGATCCACCGTGAGATCGAGGCCGCCTTCTCCGAGTGGGCGATCGACCAGGCGCTGGAGACGGCTCACACCCTCCAGCGCGTCGCGGCCCTCTCCTGACCTCGCCTCAGCCCACGTTCCGGCGCCTGAGCCGTCCGGCCGACGACAAGGCGCTGGTGACCTGGCTGTGCGCCGAGACCTGGCCCTTCCACGGCCGGCCCCAGCTCGACCCCCAGGCGGTCCGCCACGGCCTCACCGCCGGCCGCTACGCCGGCGACGACACCGAGACCTTCTGGATCGCCGACGGCGGCCACAGGGTCGGCCTGCTGGTGCTCCGCGAGCTCGACGACCTGACGCCCACCTTCGACCTGCGCCTGCGCGCCGCCGCCCGCGGCCGCGGCCTCGGCCGCGCGGCCCTGGCCTGGCTGGCCGAGCACCTGTTCGCCACCCGCGACAAGCCGCGGGTCGAGGGCACCACCCGCGCCGACAACGTCGCCATGCGCCGCGCCTTCCGCGCCGCCGGCTGGGTCAAGGAGGGCCACCACCGCCGCGCCTGGCCCGACGCGGTGGGCGTCCTGCACGACGCGGTGACCTACGCGGTGCTGCGCACCGACTGGGAGCGGGGCGAGACGACGCCGGTGCCCTGGGACGAGGAGCCGTAGCGCCGGCAGGGGCGGTCCGCGCGCTGCAAATCAGTCGGACGCTCGACGGCGTCCAGGAACCGATCCAGCAGTCCTCGTCGGTGACGTCAGACCGGGCTCGAGACGTCGCGCTCGCGCTCGTGGTCGTGGTCGACCGCGACCACGAGCGCGAGCGCGAGTGACCAAGCCAGCCGCGGCGAGGACCGATAAGAATGCTGGAGTCGTTTCTGGACGTCCTTAGCCTCCCTCGCCTGCCTCACGGCCCGCTACCGCCCGCCGCCCCGTGATCGCCAGGCCCACGCCCACCAGCACCAGGGCCATGCTGGCGAGCTGGCTCAGGGTCAGGCGCTCGTCCAGCAGCAGCGCGCCCAGCCAGGCGACATGGACGGTCTGGGTGAGGATCAGCACCGAGGCCAGGCTGGCCGGGAGGCGTCGCAGGCAGAGGGCGATCAGGCCCTGGCCGCCCACGTGGCACACCAGCCCCAGGGCGACGAGGTGCGCCCACCCGACGCTGCGCTGCGGGACCAGGGCTTCGCCCCACAGGGCGGCCAGGGCGAAGCAGGCGACCGCGCCGGTGACGCTGGAGGCGAGGAGGATGGTGGGGGCGTCGTAGCCGCGGCGCAGCCACTTCACGCTCAGGATGTAGGAGGCGTAGAAGGCGGCGGTCACCAGGCTGAGCAAGTCGCCGATCACCTGCTGGCGGCCGCCCACGCCGAAGGAGACGCCGACCAGGCCGGCCACGCCGGCGAGGCCGATTACCGCCCCGAAGGGCAGGCGCCAGTTGAAGCGCTCGCCCAGCAGGTAGCCCACGGCCGAGACCAGCAGCACCGAGGTGTTGGCGAGCACCGTGGCGTTGGCGGCGGTGGTGCGCTCGAAGGCCAGGTGCCAGGAGGCGAGGTCGCCCGCGAACAGGAGGCCCGGGACCAGGGCCAGCGCCCAGGCGGGGGGCGGCCGCTGGTCGAGGACCGCGGGCTCGGCCGGGCGGCGCCGGAGCACGATCACCACCGGGCCCATGGCGGCCGCCGCGAACACCAGCCGCCAGCCGGCGGCGGCGATCGGGCCCACGCCTGCGGCCATCGCCAGCTTGGCGAAGATCGGGGCGAAGCCGACGGCGAGGGCGGCCAGCAGCACGCCGCCGATCGCGGGCCACTCGGCGCGATCCGTAGGGTCGTGGGGGAGGGGGCTCACGACAGGCGCAAGTCGAGGGGGGCGCAACCAGGCTGGCGGCGGAGCTCGCCGGGGGCCTCGTCGGCCGGCCGCCGACGCCAGCGGCGGTGCGACCACAGCCACTGCTCGGGGTGCAGGCGCAGGGCCGCCTCCATGCCCGCGTTGATGTGGGTGGTGATCGCCAGCAGGTCCGCTTCGCGGTCGCCGGTCCGCTCGTGGCGGATCTCGGCGAAGGAGCGCAGGGTGTAGCGGAACGGCGCGACCCGGTGAGCCGTCACCACCAGGATCGGGGCGCCCGTCCGCAGGTGCAGCTCGGCGGGGGCGGCGCTGGTGGCGGCGCGGACGCCGAAGAAGGGGGCGAACACCACGTTGTGCCGCGCCTCCTGGTCGACGTTGATCCCGATCGCCTCGCCCCGGTCGAGGGCCTTCTTCATGGCCCACATGGAGCCGCGCACGTCGCGGATCCGGTTGCCGCCCGCCTCGCGGATCCCGGTGACGAAGGCGTCGAGGCCCGGGTGGTCGCTCAGCTTGGCGACGCTGGTCAGGGGCAGGTCGAGGAGGCCCGCCACGTGGCCAGCGAGCTCCCACAGGCCGGCGTGGCCCGCGACGTAGATCACCCCGCGCCCCTCCTCGTGCACCCGCCGCGCGTCGGCGAGACCCGGCCCCTCCACGAAGCGGTGCAGGTTGTCGCGCGTGATCCGCGGCTGCCGCAGGAAGTCGACCAGCAGCAGCGCCAGGTGCCGGTAGTAGCGGCGCTCGAAGGCGCGCACCGCGGCGCGGGGGAGGTCCTGACCGGTGGCGATGGCGAGGTTGCGGCGGATCAGCGGCCGGGTGAAGCCGATCGCGTCGAAGGCGACGCCCAGCCGGAGCGCCAGGCGGTAGGCCTGCCGCTCGGGCGCCTTGCGCACGCGGTCGGTCAGGGTGCGCACGAACGGCAAGGCCGCGCTGATCAGCCGGGCGCGCCGCTGCCGTCGTTCCCGTGACCGCCTGCCCATACCCGCGCCCGCTAGGAGGCCGTGCGCCTGTTCCGGAATGGAACAGCCCGGAGCGCGGCGCTCCGGGCTGCTCGTGTTGACCCCAAGGGGATTTGAACCCCTGTTTGGAGCTTGAGAGGCTCCCGTCCTGGACCTGGCTAGACGATGGGGCCGTCGAACGCGCGTAAAGATAGGCCGGCTCGGCGGGTCCGTCAACCCCCAATGTCCGCCCGATCTGCGGGGGTGCGAGCGAGGCGCCGGCGGGCCGGGGTATCATGCGCCGCCGCAGGAGGTTGCATGACGTCAGCGGTGGAGACGACGGCGGCCCGGGTGGCGGAGTTGCTGGCCGAGCTGGGGGAGGCCTTCCAGCGGCACGGCGAGGCGGGCTTCTACGCCAAGCGCGGCTCGGCGATCGTGGGGATCCGGGTCCTCCCCTGGGAGGAGCCCGCCGACGGCGTTTCGGACGGCGCCGGGGGCGACGCCCTGGTCCTGATCGAGGCCGGGGTGGTCGAGGGCGCGACCCTCACCGTCGACCTCCTCTCGCAGCTGCTCGAGTTCAACCACGGCTCGACCTTCGGCGCCTTCGGGGTGTCGCCCGGGGACGGCACGATCACCGTCCACCACAGCCTGCTCGGCTCGGCGGTCACCCGTGACTCGCTGATCCCGGCGGTGCTCGAGGTGGCCCGGATCGCGGACGACTGGGACGACGTGATCGTGGAGCAGGCAGGCGGCGCGACGGCGGTCGACCGGCTGCAGGAGGCGACGCGCCCCCGCCCCCGCCCGACCATCGAGCCCGCTCCGCGCGGCGAGGCCTAGCCGTGGAGACCGCCGACGTCGTCGTCGTGGGCGCGGGGATCCTCGGCACCTCGGTCGCCTACCACCTGACGCGCCGCGACCCGCACCTCAAGGTCCTGATCCTCGAGCGCGAGAAGGCCCCCTGCACCGGCTCCACGCCCCTGTCCGCCGGCGGGATCCGGGCCCAGTTCACCACCGAGGTGAACATCGCCCTCTCCCGCTACGCGATCGACTTCTACGAGCGCATGGCGGCGGAGCTCTCCTGCGAGTTCACCTTCGAGCAGGAGGGCTACCTGTTCCTCACCGCCAGCGAGGAGACCGCCGCCCGGTTCCGCGACAACGTGGCCCTCCAGCGCCGCCTGGGCGTGCCGGTCGACCTGGTCACGCCCGACGAGGTCGCGAAGCGCTGGCCGCACATCGAGACCTCCGACCTGGTGCTGGGCACCTTCTGCCCCACCGACGGCTACGCCGATCCGTACGAGGCCACCATGGGCTTCTACGCGGCGTCCAGGCGCCAGGGGGCGGACTACCGCTTCGCCACCCCGGTGGTCGAGATCGAGCGTGAGGGGGAGCGGGTGACCCACGTGGTCCACCCCCACGGCAAGATCGCCGCCGCGTGGGTGGTCGACTGCGCCGGCCCCTGGCTGCGCGAGGTCGGCCTCATGGGCGGGATCGAGCTGGAGGCCCACCCCGTCCGCCGCTGCCTGTGGAACACCGAGCCCTTCGCGGAGATCCCGGGCAAGATCCCGCTCACCATCGACATGGACACCGGCTTCTACACCCGCAGCGAGAGCGGCGGGCTCATGCTGGGCCTGGCCAACCCCGAGGAGCCGCCCGGCTTCAACTCCGTCGTCGACGACGACTGGCTGCCCGAGGTGATCGAGCGGGCGATCAAGCGGATCCCCTGCCTGGAGCAGGCCGAGATCAACCGCGGCTGGGCGGGCCACTACTCGGTCACCCCCGACCACCTGCCGATCCTGGGCGAGGTCCCCTGGCTGCGCGGCTTCGTGTCCGCAGGCGGCTTCTCGGGCCACGGCTTCATGCACGCGCCCCCCACCGGCCTGGTGGTCAGCGAGATCATCTGCGACGGCGGCGCGAAGACGATCGACATCTCCTCGCTGTCGATCGAGCGCTTCCGCTCGGGCGAGCTCACCGCCGAGGTGAACGTCATCTGACGACGCTGGCTTCTCCTTCGGCGCACTCTGCGCGAATCCGGCGCTGCCCATCCCGCACCTCCGCATCCGAGAGCAGCGGCGGATTCGCGTAGAATGCGCGCATGCTCAACTACACCGGGCTGTTCGCGGACCTCGAGCGCCTGTTCGCCAGCGCCGGGGAGGACCCGCGCGGCTTCCGCCGCCTGGAGCGGGAGGTGGAGCGGGTCGAGGCCAGCCTCGCCGACTACTGCCGCGAGGTCGCGGGCGACTACGTGGCGCGCCTCGAGCAGCGGCTGGAGCGCCCCGACGCCACCCTCAGTGACGACGAGGTCGACCTGCTGCGGGCCTTCCTGGGGATCGCGCCGCGCGACCCCGGGCGGGATCAGGCGCTGGTGGCAGATATAGCCGCCGTGGAGCAGGACCTGCGCGCCCTCCTGGCCCTGCAGGACAGGCCCCTGAGCGTCAAGAACCTGGCCGGCCTGCGCCGCCTGGTCGGGCGAATGGGGGCGGTGCTGCCGCGGGTGCGCGCCGTCCTCGAGGAGCGACGCCGCCAGCAGGTCTTCGA
>JAWLGW010000360.1:0-6594 GCA_041690735.1 Planctomycetota bacterium | reverse complement strand
GCCCCCGTCTGCGTCGGTGTCGTCGAGGATGTCCACCTGCATCCGCAGCGGATCGAGCGACCAGCGCTCGCGCCGGGCCATGGTGTCGTCGAGGATCCGCCGCAGGACCTTGACCTCGGGCGCTCCCTTGCTCTTGGCCGAGAACCCCCGCAGCTCCTTGACCCGGAACCGCGTCTCCCCGTCGTCGGTCGCCTGGCCCAGGGCCAGCATGCCCCGCCGCAGCCCGCTCACCGACAGGGCCAGATCCAGGATCTCCGCTCGCAGCGCCGCCAGGTCGCTGGCCCCTCCCAGGAAGTGGATCGCCTCCTGCAGCCGCCGCAGGCTGGCCACCTCCGCCCGCAGCCCGTCCAGCTCGGCCAGCGCCTCGGGGCTGGGCCCCATGGCCAGGAACGGATCGAGCTCGCGCTGCGTGCTGGGCGGGGGCGTGACCGCCTTCACCCGCCCCGACGACTTCACCGGCTTGAGCTGCTGCGAGCTGCGCAACCGCTTGGCGTTGCGCTCCAGCTCCTGACGACGGCTCCGGCGGCGAGGGTTCATCACCCCAGTCATCGCAACGGCCGCTCCGGCCGTAACCTCCGCGCCGCCGTTGACGCAGCGCGCTATCCGACGCACGGCGCCCAAATGCGGGTGAACCGAAACGGAGCCCCTGCCGCCGGTTGGCGACACCTCGTCGGTCATGTCCCTCCCCCTACCGGAGGCGCTGGCGCTCGCGACGAGGTGCTGGCAAGCTACAAGACTTCACGGGGGGGCTCATGAATTCGAACCTGGTTCGAGTTGGCGGCGGGGTGGTGGGTCTTTGCCTGGCTGTCGTCACGGCGCTGGTGGTATCGCGCGAGCAGGCGCCGCCTCCGCCGGCCACCCACCAGCTCCGGATCGCGGTCCTGTGCGGGACCCAGACGGCGGACGAGCGAGCGGCGCGACAGGGGCTGCGCCTCGCCCAGCAAGAGCTCAACGAGAGCTGGCGCGCCGACGACTGGGGGGTGGAGCTCCTCGAACACGACCCGGGCGGTGCGCTCAACAGCGCGCGCGATCAGCTCGGCCGCTGGCGAGCGGATGGGGTGACCCTGCTGGTGGAGGCGATCGGCAGCGAGCAGGTGCTGGGCTGCGCTCGCGAGCTGCGGGAGGACCCGCCGTTCACCGTGCTGTGCGCGGGGTGTCAGCGGCCAGGGATCGGCTACACGATCGGCGACGGCTTCTTCCGCGTGGTGCCGACGGCGGGCGTGGAGGGTCGCGAGCTCGCCGAGTGGGCCCGGGAGCTGGGCGTGCAGCGTCCCGTGGTGCTTCGCCAGACCGACGATCCCCGCGGGGAGGCGCTGCAGGCGACCTTCGACATCGGCGCCGGCGGGTTCGGCGTTCAGAACGTGCTGGACGTGGACTCCGCCGCCCAGGCGGAGTGGGCGGCAGGAGAGCTCCGCAAGCTGAGCCCCGACGCCCTGTTCCTGTTCGTTCCCGCCGAGGTGGGGGTGGCGCTCGCCGGCGCGGCGGCCGACCTCGACCTGCCCCTGTTCGTCCCGGGCGAGGTCGCGGACGCGCTGGTCGCGGCCAAGGCCAACCTGCAGCGGGTGCACGTGGCGCGACCCGCCGGGGCCTCGAGCGACGAGATCGCGGCGGCTCGACGCGAGACCGTCCTCGAGCGCCTGGGCGCTGCGGCGACGGCGGAGCCGTCGGCGGCGCTCCACGCCTACGACGCGCTCCACGTACTGGCGCACGCCGCGCGACGCGCCGCGGGTAAGGAGCCGCTGCAGCTCCTGCTCGCCCTGCGCGAGACCCGCTTCGCGGGCGCCAGCGGGGTGGTCGAGTTCGACGACGACCGAGAGCGGCGAGCGCCGCGCCTGCGGCGGAGGCGGTTCGCCGACGGCGTGGAGGTGCCAGGCTACGGGGGCGACCCCGGCGAGTGACTCGGCTCGCTGCAGCCCGGCGCGGCCTGTGGCTGCTCATCCCGACGCTGCTGATCGGGGGAGGGGTGGGCGCGACCGAGCCCCACGACGCGCTCCTCGCGGACGACTTCAGCTCGCTGAGTCAGGAGCGGTGGGAGCCGATCCGTATCCACGACGCGCGCCGGGATCACATCGAGGCGAACGACGGCTGGCTGTGCCTGGGGCTCGACACGGGCGGCACCGACGACGCGACCGTCAAGCTGCGCGGCGTCCGTTCGCGCCGCACCTTCGAGGTGAAGCCCGAGGGACCGCCCCTGACCGTCGAGGTGACGCTGGACTGGAACGGCCAGACCAACGGCTCCTACCTCACCGCGGGCCTCGCCCTGCTGCCGGCCGACGAGGACGACCCTCCTCAGGCCGCGAGCGAGGCGCTCGCGTTCGAGTTCGTGGGCGTCCCTCCGGGGCGCAACGCGCGCCCCTCGTTGTGGCGCCGCCGCGCCAGCGGCCTGCGACCCCTGTACACCGAGGGCTGGCCGCAGCCGCGGCGGGCCGACCGCGTGGGGCGGAAGGTGGAGCGGGTCAAGCTGACCCTCGAGGTCGGATTCGCCCGAGTGCGGCTGCTCGAGGATGGGAGAGCGCGCTACCAGGGCCCGGGGGGCCTGGGCGGGCGGCTGCGGCTGCTCCTGTTCGTGACCAGCCACAGCAACTATCCCGAGCGAGCAGTCCGGTTCGACGACCTGCGGGTGTACCAGCGGTAGCCCTCCTCGCGGCGAAAGTTTGAGAACCGCGCGGCTCTAGAATGCAGGTTCGGAGTCCGTTCAAGATTCGCCCCATGAGAGGCACCCGAACCGAATCGGTCGAGACCCGCCGACTCCTGCCCCATTCGGGGGAGGCTCAGCGGCACCCAGAGCGACCATAGGAAAAGAGTTACAGCGAGCCTGTCTCACCGCTGTTTGCCTGCTGTGAGGCGTATGCCGTCGGCGGGGCATTTTCCCAGGGCTCGCCCTCGATTGGTCGCGATTACGTCTTTCATTGAGCCCATTCTCGGTTCGCTGCGGAGCGTCGCCAAGCCGACACGTCACTTGTGCAGTTTCTTGAAAAGCGCTAAAGATCGGGTCATAGTCCCCACGCTAGGCGGCGGGGGACCATGTCAAGACTTCGCATCCTCTCCTGGGCGGCCCTTGGGGCCGCCGTCGGGCTCAGCGTCTCTGCCTCGACGGTCGAGGCGCAGGACGGCGGCGCCGTGCTGGCGCAGGACGCCTTCGGCCACCGCGCGCGGCGCGTGGCAGAGCCGTTCGAGGACATTCGCGCGCGCGGGCGGGAGCTCCCCTTCGGCGAGCGCGGCGGCGTGTCGGTCCCGCTGTTCGCCTTCTCGTTCTACGGCGAGACCTACACCAGCGTCGGCGTGACCAGCGAGGGATACCTGACCTTCGGGGGCCCGGTCAGCAACACGCCCCTCCCGCTGGGCGACCCCGCCCTCCCGAACGCAGTGATCGCACCCCTGTGGACGAACCTCGACAAAACGAAGAACCCCGCTGCCACGGTGCACTTCGCGACGATCGGCGCGGCTCCGGCCCGTCGCTTCGTCACTCAGTGGAGCGAGGTCCCGCTCGCGAGCGACCCAGCCTCGCGAGTCACCTTCCAGGTCGAGCTGCAAGAGGGGACCGGACGGATCGCCTTCCGCTACGCCAAGCTCCGCAACGGCGACGGCTCGACCGGCGGCGCGGCTGGAGGCGGCGCGGCCACGATCGGAATCGAGGACCCGACGGGGTCCGACGGGCTCACGATCGGTCGCCTCCTGCCTGGTGCGGTCCGGGAAGGAGATGCGATCGCCATCGAACGCGCCCCCGTCACCGTCCCCGCGATCAGCGTGCGCTCAGGCTTGGCGGCTCCGGGCACGGCGGTGCGCCTGCCCATCGACCTGAGCGGACAGGTCCCGGGGGCCCGCGGCTTTCAGGCGGTCCTGCGGGTGACCCCTGGAGAGCAGGGGGCGCCCGCGCTTGCCCTGAGGTCCTTGGCGGTGGAGCCGGACCATCCTGGCGGCGCCGACTACGTGAGCTCGCCCGAGCTCGCGGCCTCGGGTCCGCTGCGCCTCGTCCTGCCCGTTGCGTTGGCCGACGACGCCGAGGTGCCTGCTGCCGACGCACCCGCAACCTTGGGCCGCGTCGAGGTGGTGGTGCCCGCCGACGCCGTGCCGGGGACGGCGTACACGGTCGCCCTCGAGGAGGTGATCGTCGCCGGAGGCGCAGGAAAGCTCGAGGTCACGAGCGCGCCCGGGCGCCTCGTGATCGCCGGGGAGGCGCCGCCGGCTGTGGTCGACCGCCTCGAGCTGATCGCGCCTCCTCGCGTGGACCTCGGCACCACCGAGCAAGTGACCGTGGTGGGGCTCGGCAACGGGCGAGCGGTCCCAGGCGTGCCGGTGACGTTGTTCGTGAGCGACCCGAACGTGCTCGCGCTCGGCACCTCGAGGGGGGTGACCGGCGACGACGGCCGCCTCACCGTGGCGGCGCGCGGGATCGGCTACGGAAAGGTCGCGCTGTTCGCCTCGTCGCCGGGCCTAGCGGATGCCCGCGCCGAGCTCCTCGTCATGGAGGCGATACCGCCGCGATTCACGAGCAGGCCGCCCCTGCAGGCGCTCGCCGGCGGCTCGTACCGCTACCAGGCCACCACCGAGCCGGCGGGGATCGCCCTCGAGCTGGAGCGGGCCCCCGAGGGCATGACCATCACTGGGGGCCTCGTCACCTGGATCCCCGAACCGGACGACGTCGGCAGCCACACGGTGACCCTCCGTTCGCCCGAGGCGCCGCTGCGCCAGAGCTACACCCTGACCGTCGAGGCGGTGCCGCTGGTCGCGGCGCCCAACCAGCGCCCACGGATTACCTCGACCCCACCCTCGAGCTACCTGCAGGTGGGCGAGACTTTCACCTATCCCGTGGTGGCCTCGGACGCCGACGGAGATCCGCTCACCTTCACGCTGGACCTCAAGACCTCACCCGGGATCACGATCGACGCCGCCACCGGCCTCATGACCTGGACTCCAGGGAGCGACGCGGTGGGCGAACACCGCGCGCTAGTCCTGGTCAACGACGGCCGGGGGGGTATCGACGGGCAGGGGGTCCTGTTGCAGGTCGTTCCGGTGCCCGCGAACGAGCCTCCGGTGATCGTGTCGGAGCCGCCGCTCGAGGCGAGCTTCGAGGAGCCGTACACCTATCAGGTCGAGGCCACGGACCCCGAGGACGAGCCGCTGACGTACTCCATCGCGTCGGGCCCGCAGGGCATGGAGATCGACCCCGCGACGGGCGAGATCCGGTGGTTCCCGGAGCGAGACCAGACGGACTACTACATCCTGCCGCAGCCTGTCGACCTGTCTGGCGACACGATCGTCACCCTCGGCGGAGAGATCGCGGAGGTCGCTCACGGCATTTTCGAGCAGCCTCCCGGCTTCGTGTTCGGCAAGTTGATCGATACGGGCAGTGGCGGGGGCGCGGGCTACAGCACCAACCCACAGAGCTACTCCTATCGGTTTCCCAGCTACGGCCCGCCGGGACCCGGTGGGCTCTTGCGCGGCTATGGGGACGAGGCGGACTTCCTCTGGGTCTGGCACGCAGGCGGCTCCACCACAGTCGATGGCGTGCGGGGAGGGAGCCCTGGGCAGGGCCTGCTATACGATCTTCAGGGCCCGGCGAACAAGGTCGCCGTTTTCCCCTTCATCGATCACGGACCCCTTCCAGGTGAGGCTCTCGAGCACACCGTCTACCTCTCGAACGACAAGGTCATCTGGACGCGGGCGCGGCTCGAGAGAGTCTATGAACAGGGCTGGCATCCCGACCCCTCTTACATCGCCGACGGCCTGGTCGGTATCTACAGCATGCCCAGTGGCGAGACGGCGAGATACGCTTCCGTCGTGTGGGGAGGACCGTCCGCGCTGCGGGCGGACGGCGACACGGAGATCGACGCCGTCGCTGGGCTCACCGAGCAGGGACGCGGCGTGGGCGCCCCGCCTGCCACCCACGTGGTCGTCGCCGTCACGGACCCCGCGGGCAACACCACCCTGCAGGAGTTCACCCTGGAGCTCACTCCCACGCCGCGAGTCGTCGCCTCGCCGCCGGTCCTCGACCTGGGCGAGGTGCCGGTCGGGGAGCAGGCTGCGCGGCCCGTCCTGGTGACCAACGAGGGCACTGGCCCCCTGACGATCCAGGAGGTCTCGATCGATCGCACCACGGCCACCCTGTTCGGCGTCGACACGAGCGCGAGCGGAGAGTCCCGCCTGTACAGCCTGCGCTCCGATGGCGTAGGGCTGGCCGAGCGGGGGCTCGTTCGGGTGGAGGGGCGCGCAGCGCAGGTCGACGGCCTGGCGCTCTCGGTCGACCGCGGACTGCTCGCGTTCGAGGTGCTGGCCACCGCGACGGGCGCCCAATCGAGGCTGGTCCAGCTCGACCCCCGCGACGCCGTCGGACGCGTGGTGAGCGCGACGCTACCGGGGGAGGTGCGCGGCGCCACCTTCGACCTGGATGGCCGGCTGTGGGCTGTTGATGCCCAGCGGGACGCGATCCTGCGGGTCGATCCGGCCACCGGTGAGGCCGATCCCGCGGCAGTCGTCTCCCTCACGGTCAGCGGCGGGGCGTTCGACGTGTCGCCGGTCAGCGACCTCGCGTTCGTCGGAGGGCAACTCGTCCTGAGCTCGGGCGGCGTCGTCTACTCGGTGGACGGAGGTATC
>JAWLGW010000359.1:0-6606 GCA_041690735.1 Planctomycetota bacterium | reverse complement strand
CGCGCCAGCGCCGCCAGGTCGATCTCGGCGTAGGACAGCTCCATCCGCGCCGCCTCGAGCTTGGCGACGTCGAGCAGGTCGTTGACCTGCTTGAGGAGGGTGTTGGCGTTGCTGCGCACCAGCTGGAGGTCGCGCCGCTGCCGCTCGTCGAGGCCCTCCTGCGCGAGCAGCTGCTCGACCGGGCCCAGGATGAGGGTGAGCGGCGTGCGCAGCTCGTGGCTCACGTTGGCGAACAGCTGGCTCTTGAGCTCGTCCAGCTCCTGCACCCGGTGGAGCAGGCCCTCCATCTCGCGGCTCTTACGGCTGACCTCGGCGTCGGCCCGCTTCTTCTCGGAGATGTTGCGTCCCTCGGCCAGCAGGAAGCGGACGCCGCCGGCCCGGTCGGTGACCGGCATGAGGGAGTAGTCGATGACGATCGTGCGCTCGCCCGAGGCCTGGCCGTACACCTCGACGTCGAACCGCACGAACTCGCCGCGCACCGCCCGCTCGACCGCCTGGCGGCACTGGCGCTGCGTCTCGGCCGACACGCTCCACCAGCGGGTCTCCCAGAAGGGCCGGCCGCGGATCGCGTCCAGCTCCAGCCCCGCCCCGAGCAGCGCCGGGCGGTTGATCTCGAGCACCCGCCCCTCCCGGTCGAGGAGCCCCACGAACTGGAACATCTCGTCGAGGACGATGCGGGCCAGCTTCTCGCGGTGGCGCTGGACGTCGTCATCCGCCGACAGCTCCACCCCGCCCACCGACACCGGCGCGGCGCGAGCGAACAGCCAGGGCGCGAGGTCGCGCGCGATCGTCGGACGGGCGTCTCCCACGAGGGCAAGAGTAGCCCACCTGAGCAAGCTCGGCCACGCCAGTCGACCGGGAGCGGCGCCGGGAGGCGGGCGCGCGCGCCCACCCCGTGGCGACGGTCGCGGGCGCGGCCTACACTCCGCCGCCTGGAGGATGCACCCATGGCCCGCCCCCTGGTCCTGACCCTGCTGCTCTCCTTCCTCACCGCCGCCCCGGCCGACGCCGCGATCGTGTGCGAGCCGGTGCCGTACGAGCACGACGGCGTGGCGCTGCAGGGGATCATCGCCTACGACGACGCCCTGCCTGGACGCCGCCCCGGCGTGGTCGTCGTCCACGAGTGGTGGGGGCTGGCCGACCATCCCAAGCAGCGAGCGCGAGCGCTGGCGGAGCTCGGCTACGTCGCCTTCGCCATCGACATGTACGGCAAGGGCAAGCTCACGCGTGACCCCAAGGAGGCGGCCGCCTGGTCGAGCCCGTTCAAGGACGACGTGGCGTTGGCCCGCGCTCGAGCCCGTGCCGGCTATCAAACGCTGCAGGGTCACGAGCGGGTGGACCCCGAGCGGATGGCGGCCGTCGGGTTCTGCTTCGGCGGCACGATCGCGCTCCAGATGGCGTACGACGGCCTCGACCTCGACGCGGTGGTCAGCTTCCACGGCCATCCGGTCTCCCCCCGGGAGGGGGACACGATCAAGGCCAGCATCCTGGTGTGCCACGGCGCGGCCGACGCCTACGTGCCCCAGGACATGATCGACGCCTTCCAGGGGGCGATGCGCGAGCGCGAGGCGGACTGGGTGTGGATCGCCTACGGCGGCGCGGTCCACGGCTTCACCAACCGGGACGCCGACCGGCACGGCATGAAGGGCGTCGCCTACGACGCGGTCGCCGACGCGCGCTCATGGGACCACATGCGCCTGTTCCTCCGCCAGGCCCTGGGCGAGTGAGCCAGCCTGACGAGCGAGCGCCCGGCCGGCTGCGCGTCGGCGACCCGCTCGAGCTGCTGCAGCTGGGCAAGCCCCCCTACCTGACCCTGCTGCGGGAGGAGGGGGTGGTGAACGTGCGGGGCCACCGCTTCCCCCACGCCGCGCTGGTGGGGCAGCCGGTGGGGAGCGCGGTGCGCTCGCCGCAGGGGGGGACCTTCTACCTGGTGCGCCCCAGCCTGGCGCGGTGGGTGGAGCTCATGCCCCGCTTCGCCAAGACGATCGAGCCCAAGGAGGCAGGCCCGATCCTCCTCCGCGCCGACGTGTTCCCGGGCGCGCGCGTCCTCGAGGCGGGGCTCGGCTCGGCCGGCCTGACCCTCTCGCTCCTGCGCGCCGTGGGCCCCACCGGAGAGGTCATCTCCTACGACGTGCGGGACGCCTCCCTCAAGCAGGGCCGGGCCAACGTCGCCGCCTGGTTCGGCGGCCCGCCGCCGCACCACGTGGTGCGCGAGCGCGACGTGTACGAGGGGATCGACGAGGCGCCCCTCGATCGGATCGTGCTCGACCTGCCCGAGCCCTGGCGGGTGGTCCCCCACGCCCTGACGGCGCTCCTTCCCGGCGGGCTGCTGGCGGCCTTCCTGCCCACCGTCCTCCAGGTGCACCAGCTGGCGAACGCCCTCAAGGACAGCGGCGCGTTCCCCGACATCGAGACCTTCGAGACGATCCAGCGCCGGTGGTACGTGGGCCGCCGCAGCGTCCGCCCCGAGACCCAGGCAGGGCCGCACACGGGCTTCGTGACGGTGGCCAGGCGGGTGGTGCCGGAGCCGGTGAGCGACCTGATCGAGGGAAGCGCGCAACACGAACGAGAGTGAGGAACAGGGAATGAACTAATTCGTTCCTGATTCCTCATTCATATTCATGTTTCCTGTTCCTTCTTCACCCGTTCACGACCGCCATCCCCCGCTCGTCGTACCGCTCCCCCGCGGCCGCGCCCTTAGGGGCCACCGCGTCGATCCGGCGCAGGTCGGCGTCGCTCAGGCTGAGCTCGACCGCCTGGGCGTTCTCCTCCAGGCGCTCGGCCCGGGTGGTGCCGGGGATCGGGATCACGTCGGGCGCCTGGTGCAGCAGCCAGGCCAGGGCAAGCTGGGCGGGGGTGCAGTCGCGCTCCTGGGCCAGCCGCTCGACCTCGCGCACGAGGTCGAGGTTCTTGTGGAAGTTCTCGCCCATGAAGCGCGGCGAGCGCCGGCGCCAGTCGTCCTCCTCGAGGTCGTCGGGGCTCTTGATGCTCCCGGTGAGGAAGCCGCGCCCCAGGGGGCTGTAGGCGACGAAGGCGATCCCCAGCTCGTCGCAGGTGTCGAGGAGCTCGTCCTCGGGGTCCCGCGACCACAGGGAGTACTCCGTCTGCAGGGCCGCGATCGGGTGGACCGCGTAGGCCCTCCGGATGGTCTCGGACGAGGCCTCCGACAGGCCGAGGTAGCGCACCTTCCCTTCGCGCACCAGCTCCGCCATGGCGCCCACCGTCTCCTCGATCGGCGTGTCGGGGTCGACCCGGTGCTGGTAGTACAGGTCGATCGTGTCGACCCCCAGGCGCTCGAGGCTGGCCTCACAGGCGGCGCGCACGTACTCCGGCTTGCCCGAGATCCCCTGGATCGTCCCGTCCTCGCCGCGCACGATCGCGAACTTGGTGCAGATCACCGCCCGGTCGCGGCGGTCGGCGAGCGCCTTGCCGACCAGGCGTTCGTTGGCGCCCACGCCGTACATGTCGGCGGTGTCCAGCAGGTTGACGCCGAGGTCGAGGGCGCGGTGGATCACCGCGATCGAGCGGGCCTCGTCGGCGGCGCCGTAGAAGTCGGACATGCCCATGCACCCGAGCCCGATGGCCGAGACGTCGGGCCCGTTCACGCCCAGCTTGCGCTGCTTCATGAGACCTCCTGCGGTCGACCGCGCATGGTGCGTCAAGAACGCGGAGGGGGCAAGCGGAGGAGCGAGCCCACGGTCGCCAACTCCTGCCCAGCGAGTAAAGTAGCGGCCCCGATGGCCCGCGCCGGGCCGGAGTCAGCTCCGCATGACGATCGATCTGTTCGTGTACACCGCCGAGGCGCCCCTCACCGCGGGGGCGCTGCTGGAGCGACTGGAGCGGTGCGAGTGGCAGCTCGCCGTGCGCGGCGCGGACGGCGCGCTCGCCGCCGACGCCCCCCTGGAGGGGGCGCTCGAGCTGGTGGGCTGGCCGGCGACGGCGCCCCAGGGGGTGGCGACCGCCGCCGCCGCTGGCGAGCTGTCCGACGAGCTGCTGGGCGAGGTCGGGGTGTGCGAGCTGATCGTCTCCGCCGCCGAGCTCGATCCCGAGGAGCTCGACGGGCTCGACGCCGACCTGCGCGGGCGGCTGGAGGAGGCCCGGACCTGCTACGCGGTGTGCGCGCCCGCCGGCAGCCCGGCCGAGCTGACGCCCGAGCTGCAGGACCTGGTGTTCGAGGCCCTGGGGGCGGACGGCGTGACGCAGGTGGACGGGGTGTTCGAGGCGGCGCCCTCCGACGAGGCCGCCGGGGACCAGGCCGAGCTCTCGCCGCGCAGCGGCCGCACCGCCTCGCGCCGCCTCCCCGTCGGGGCCGAGGTGAGCGACCTCACCGACGAGGAGTGGGGCCGGGTGGTCCCGCTGCTGTTCGGCAAGGAGCCTCCGCCCGAGGCGGCGCGCCGTCGCCTGCTGTCGGCCGAGGAGGACCCCGACGGCGCCGCGGTGGTGTGGGTCGCCTACGGGCTGCCCGGCGGGGACGGGACGCCGCACCGCCTGGCGCGCGAGGCGGCGCTGGTGGACCGCGACCTCGACCTGCAGGCCCTCGAGCGCGAGGCGGTGTCGACCCTCGTCGCGCGCGGCGAGCGCCCCGCCTGGCAGATCGAGGAGCTCGCCGACCTCGAGGGGAGCGAGCGGGTGCTGGTCCGTCGCGGAGACGTGTGCGCCGCCAGCGACCTGCTCGACCCCGAGGCGCTGGAGGAGGCGGCGGAGCTGCTCGACCTGCCCACCTCGCACCTGTTCGTGCTGATCCCCGGCCAGGCGTCCCTGGTGGTGTGCCGCGCCGACTGGGACGCCCTCGAGGCGGCCAGCGAGCTGCACGACGACCTGCTGGCCGAGATGCACGACCCTATCGACGTCAGCTACGGGTGGGACGGCGAGCGGCTGCGCGCGATCCGCTAGTGCCCTTCTGATCCATCGATTCAGAAGATTCGAAGACGGACTTCGGCGCCGCTTCTGAACTGTGGGCGCTAGGTCTGCCAGGCGAGCCGACCGAGCACCTGGCGCAGCTTGCTGCGCAGCTCCGCCGCGGTGAACGGCTTGGGCAGCAGCTCCACCTCCGCCTCCAGGGCGAGCTCGCGCTGGAACGCCTCCTCGGCGAAGCCGGACATGTACAGCACCGGCAACGAAGGTCGCTGCTGGCGCACAGCGGCCGCGACGGCCGGGCCGCTGTGCCCCACCAGCACCACGTCGCACAGGAGCAGGTCGATCGCCCCCGGATGCGCTCGCGCCGCCGCCAGGGCCTCCGCCAGCCCGTCCGCCAGCAGCACCTCGCAGCCGCTCTCGCGCAGGAGCGCTCCGACCACGCTTCGCACCGCCGGGTCGTCCTCGACCACCAGCACGGTGACCCCGACGAGCTCGTCGACCGCCGCCGGCGGGACCGCGGCGACGAGGGACGCCGCCCCCTCCTCGATCCGCGGCAAGGTGATGGTGAACCGGGCGCCCCGCCCTTCGTCGCTCTCGACCTCGATCTCCCCCCCGGCGCGGCGCACGGTCCCGTAGGTGATGGCCAGCCCGAGGCCGGTCCCCTGCGCACCCTTGGTGGTGAAGAACGGCTCGAACACCCGAGCGCGGGTCTGGGCGTCCATGCCGACGCCGGTGTCGCTCACCTCCAGGACCACGTGCGCTCCGGGCTGCAGGCACGGCGACCGCGCCGCCTCGTCGGCCGACAGGAGGGCGGTCCGCACGGTGACCACGCCGCCATCGGGCAGCGCGTCGCGCGCGTTCGCGATCAGGTTGACCAGGGCCCGCTCCAGCAGGCGCTGATCCGCCCGGACAATGGCCGGCGCGTCGGTGAGCTCCAGGCGCAGACATCCGCCCGGCCCCAGCACCCGCTCCAGCAGCGGCCGATCGCGCCGCACCAGCTCGGAGAGGTCGAGCAGCGTCGGCTGGTGCGGCGGCTGCTCGCTGAAGGCGCGCAGCTGCGCGATGAGCGCCGCCGCTCGCTGACCGGCGGTCCGGATCGCCTCGAGGTCCTCCCGAACGGCCGCCTTGGCCGGCAGCCCCGCCAGGGCCTGGTCGGCGCAGCCGAGGATCACCGTGAGCAGGTTGTTGAAGTCGTGCGCCACGCGCCCCGCCAGCCGCTCGATCCCCTCCAGCCGGAGCGCCTCCTGCAGCCGCTTCTCCTGCTCACGCAGCTCGGCGGTTCGCTCCTCCAGGGCGCGGGCGAAGGCCACATGCCGCCCGCTCACCACCAGCGCCAGCGGTCCCACCGCGCTGCCCAGGGCCAGGCCCAGGCAGAACACCACCCCCGTGACCAGGCCGCCCCGCGCCGGGTGGGGCGAGTCGATCAGCGCGAAGGCCAGGGTCACCAGCACCGCAGCCGCCGCCAAGGTGAGCGCCACCGCCAGGCGCCGGCCGCGCCAGGCGTTCGCAGGGCCCATCAGGGCGATCGCCACCGGCGCGGCCACGAGCACGCCGAAGGTGTCGCCGACCCACCACACGCTCCAGTCGTGGGCCCAGGCGCCCCAGCCCTCCACGCGCCCCAGCAGGAGCAGGGCGGTGTTGGCCCACGTGGCGTTCACCACCGCGCTGAGGGGTCCGCCCAGGAGGAAGAACCGCGCCACGTCTCGAGGCGCGGCCAGCCGGCGCCAGTCGCCGCCCAGCCGCCGCACC
>JAWLGW010000358.1:0-6609 GCA_041690735.1 Planctomycetota bacterium | reverse complement strand
TTTCCCCCTGGCCCAAGCCGAGCCGCCGGCCGGCCTCGCGCAGGCGCTCGGCGGGGGAGGCGCCGGGCTGCGGTGGGACCGCAGCCCGGGCGGGTGACGCGGGCGCGCCGGGCGCCGGGGTGGACCGGCGGCGCGCGGCCGTGCGCCGCGCGGCGCGCCCCGGCCGGGCGCCGTCGCCGCCGTCGCGGATCAGGGCCATGAGCTCGTCGGTCGACAGCTTGCCGGCCCGGTCGGCGCCGTCGAGCACGCCGGCCACCAGGTCGCGCTTGTCGGCGTGGAGCTGGAGGATCTGCTCCTCGATCGTGCCCTGGGCGACCAGGCGGTACACGGTCACGGGCTTGGTCTGGCCGATCCGGTGGGCGCGGTCGGTCGCCTGGTCCTCGACGGCGGGGTTCCACCAGGGGTCGAGGTGGATCACGTAGTCGGCGCCGGTCAGGTTGAGCCCCTTGCCCCCCGCCTTGAGCGAGATCAAGAACAGCTCCCCCTCGCCCCCCTGGAAGGCGTCGACCAGCGCCTGGCGCCGCCGGGCGGGCGTCTGCCCGTCGAGGTACAGGTACGGAATCTCCTGGGCGTCGAGGACCTCGCGGATCAGCCCCAGGTGGCGGGTGAACTGGCTGAACACCAGCGCCCGGTGGCCCCCCTCGCGCAGCTCGGCGACCACCTCGCAGAAGGCGTCGAGCTTGGCGGACCCGCGCGTCCAGGAGGCGTCGACCAGGCGGGGGTGGCAGGCGAGCTGCCGCAGCCGGGTCAGCGCCGCCAGGATCTGGAACCGCTTGTCCTGTCCGTCGTCGCTGGCCAGCTCGGCGACCGCCTCCAGGCGCGCCTGCTGATACAGGCGCCGCTCCGGCTTGCTGAGGTCGACCTCCAGCAGGACGTCGCTGCGCTGCGGCAGGTCGTGCAGGACCTCGGCCTTGGTGCGGCGGAGGATGAACGGCTGCAGCACCCGGGCCAGGGCGGCCCGGCGCTCGGGGTCGCGGTCCCGCTCGATCGGCTCGGCGAAGCGGGCCTTGAACGCCTCCCACCGACCGAGCACGCCGGGCGAGATCAGCCGGAACAGGCTCCACAGCTCGCCCAGGTGGTTCTCGAGGGGCGTGCCGGTGAGGGCGAGGCGCCAGCCGCCCTGGAGCCGGCGCAGGGCGCGGGCCGTCTTGCTGGCGCCGTTCTTGACCTGCTGGGCCTCGTCGAACACCAGGGTGCCCCACTCCACCTGCTCGAGCTTCGCCGCGTCGATCCGCGCCAGGTCGTAGCTGATCACCACCACGTCGCGCGGCCGCAGCGCCTCGAGGAACGCCTCCCGGTCGGTCTCTCGATACAGCGTCGGGCGCAGGCCGGGCGCGAACCGCTCGACCTCGCGCTTCCAGTTGGCGGCGACCGAGGTCGGCGCCACCACCAGGGCGGGGCCGGTGCGGGCGCGCGACACCAGCAGGGCGATCGCCTGGACCGTCTTGCCCAGGCCCATGTCGTCGGCCAGGCAGGCGCCCACCCCCCAGGTCGACAGCCGCTTGAGCCAGGCGTACCCCTCCGCCTGGTAGGGGCGCAGCTCGGCCCGCAGGGCCTTGGGCGGGCGGGTCGACACCCGGCGGGCCTTGTGGAGCCGCGCCTGCAGGTCGGCCCACCCCTCGCTGACCTCCGCCTCGCCGGCGGCGTCGAGGACCTCCTGGACCACCGGGCCAGCGGCGGCGTCGACCGCGACCTGCTCGCCGGCCGCGTGGGCGACCTCGCTCAGGGCGCGGAGCCGCTCGCGCAGCAGGCGCGAGACCGTCAGCCACCGGCCGCCGTCGAGCGGGATGTAGCCGTCGCCGCGGCGCAGGCCGTCGAGCAGGGCGCGCAGCGGCACCTGCCAGCCGTCGACCTCGACGCCGCCGTCGAGGCCGAACCAGTCCCGGCCGTCGCGGACGGCCACCCGCAGGTGCTCGGGCTCGACCTGCCGGGAGACCGACAGGCGCTCCCCCTCGGGCCACTCGGGCAGGAGCCGCGCCGGCTCGACCTCCTGGATCGCCCCCACCAGGTCGAGGGCCGCCTCGCCTTCGAGGCGCCAGCTCCACCCGGCCGCCTCGGGGTCCTCGCCCTCGGCGAGCAGGCCGACCTCGGCCAGGACCTCGCGCGCCCGCGCCCGCTCGCCGGCCAGGTCCCGGCGTAGGGCCGCCCGCTTGCCCTCCGCCCACACCTTCGACTCGGCGGGCGGGGCGCCCGGGGCGAGCGCGGCGCCCGCGCCGGCCGGGCGCACGCGCGCCTGCACGTGCAGGCCGCCCTCGATCGGGCTCAGCAGCAGGCGGAGGCGCCCGTCGGCCTCCTGCGGGGGCGCCTCCAGCTCCTCGGGGACCTGCACGGGGAGCACCGCCTCCAGCCGCTCCAGCCGCTCGAACAGCTCGGCGTGGCAGTCGCGGGGGAACGTCCGCGCGCCGGCGTCGAGGCGCGACACCCGCTCGCGCCGCGCGGGGTCGCCCGCGCCCACCGTGACCGTGTTCGCCTGCCTGTCGGCCACGACCAGCGTCTCGTCGTCTCGCCCCAGGCGAGGCAGCTCCGTGAGCGGCTGGCCGCCGAAGGTGGGGACCAGCTCCAGGGCGTCCGGGCCGCTGGGGCGCAGCGCGAGGGCCAGCCGGCCGGCGCGAACGGCGACGGGCTGCTCGGGGCGGTCGCGCCAGGAGACGTGCGGGCAGCCGACCAGCTCTGCCAGGATCCGCTCGTGGTCGAACAGGTAGTCGACGCTGAACGACGAGGTCCGGTAGTAGCCGCCGGGCACGAGCTCCCGCAGGCGCCGGCCCACGGCGCGCAGGTCGGGGCGGGTCCACAGGTCCGGCGACTGGGCCAGGCGCACCAGCGTGCACTTGCGCCCCTTGCTGTAGCCGCCGTCCTTGCGCTGCCGCTGCTCGAACGCCTCGACCTGCGGGCGGCCGCGGTCGACGGCCACCCGCCACACGATCCGCGCCTCGTCCTCCGCGGGCAGGTCGTCGGCGGGGGGGCCGACCTCGGCCAGGACCCGGTCGAGCTGCCGGAGCCCTCGCTGCCAGTCCGGCTCCCTGCTCGCGAGCGCCTCCGCGCGTGCCGCCTGCGCCGGTCGGCGCCGGGCGAGCTCCCCCCTCAGCAGCGCCTCGAGGCGGTCGTACGCCGCCCACACGTGCTTGCAGTCGAGCTCGTCCATGCTGTAGGGGCAGCTGCAGCCCGCCTGCAGCGCGTGATCGACGTCGGCGTCGGGGTCGACGTCGATCCACACCTCGTAGGGAAAGGAGGCCGACCCGTCGACCTCGACCCACCACTCGCAGCCGCCCGCCTCGGCCCGGAACGCCCCGACCCGCGACCGATAGCCGGGGCCCCGGCGGGCCGGACCCCCGCCGATCGCGGCGCGCGCCGCCTGCGCTGCGTCGGCGAGGAAGCTCAGCCGGTAGGAGTCGAGGGTGCTCAGGTCGAGGTCGTTGGCGATGGCGGGGTGCGATGGGCTCATGAGGGGCGCTCCTCTCGAGGTCCGGACTGTAGCGGCCTCGGCCCACACCCCCGGGGGAGCTGATGCATCCTGCGCCACCCCTGATCGGGAGCGATCTGCGGGGGCGTGTCCTCGCGACGTAACTCCTTTGCCTGACGGCGACATAGGGCTGGCGCGCGGCTCGCTCTGGGGCGTCGCCACGGGGGTGACCGCTCACTCCCAGCGCCTCCAGGAGAACGCCATGCACCGCACCCTTCGCCGCTCGGGCTTCACCCTGCTCGAGCTGGTCATCGTCCTCATGATCCTGGCCGCCCTGGCCGGGCTGGTCATCGCCCAGGTCGCCCAGCTGGGCCGGACCACCGACATGGCCTACACCGCCAAGACTCAGGCCGACGTGGCCCAGAACCTGCAGATGCACTTCGTGCTGCAGAAGCGGTATCCGACCCACATGGACTCGCTGGTCCTCAGCGACGGCAGCGACGTGTACGGGCCGGCTTGGGACGCAGACGGCAACCAGACCAGCGGCTTGCCCGACTCGGGCCCCCACCTCGACCGGGCGCTGACTCTGTCTACCGTCACCGCCGGGCAGTGGCGGAGCCTCACGCGCTGCGGGTTCGAGACCGTCATGGACCACGAGCGGGCCGTCACGAACTCCAACCAGAGTGGGGCCACCGAGCGAAGCCTCAGCGGCGGTCCGGCGCCCATGGCGACGGTGATCCGGGCCGCGACTCGGGACGGGACCACCGGCAGCGCCGACGCCTTCGCGCTGCTGAGCGGCCTGTACCCGAAGCGCGTCAAGGCCGGCGACGACGGCACCTTCGGGACGGGCGACGACCTCGTGGACGTGCCCGCGGACGTGGCGGTGGTGGCGCTGGGCCTCGGACCCCGCTCGTCGTGCATTCCGGACACCATGCTGAACGCGCCCCTGTACCCCGGCTGCGACGGTAGCTACTACGGCCACTACGTCGCCTACTTCGCCTGCGCCGAGTCGGGCGAGCGCGCCAACCTGATCGGCGTCTCGGACTCCTACGGCCGGCTGCCGAACTACTCGATCCAGCAGTTCAACGAGTCGCTGCCGAACAACCAGCGGCGCGGCTGATCCTCGCCGCTCCCGAGACCCTCGCGTGCACCGCTCCCTTCGAGCCTTCACCCTCCTCGAGCTGACCCTGGTGGTGGTCGTCCTGGCGGTCGTCGCCGGGTCGCTGATCGCCAACCTGGGCGACGCCGAGGCGCAGGCGACGAACAACGTCGCCCGGGCGGAGCTGGCGGCGGTGCGCGAGGCGGTGCGGCGGTTCCGGGCGGATACGGGGTATCTGCCCAAGACCGGGCCCTTCGCGCTGGCGCGCGATCGTGACGGCGACGGGTTGATCGACGACCCCGGCGGCATCCCCGTCCCGACCTCCCCGCCCAGCGGCTTCGCCACGGTCGAGGAGTGGGTCCTGTGGTTCGAGTCTCCAGCGAATCTGGGTCAGCTGTTCCAGCGTCCGGTCTTGGACCCAAACCAGCCGCTGGCGCACCTAGCCGAGTGGGAGCCCTCCCGTCGGCGTGGCTGGAGCGGGCCGTACCTGACCTTCGAGGGCGCGCAGCAGGTGGGCGACGACCTGCAGTCCAGCGGGCTCGGTGATCCGAGGGACGGGAACCCTCTCGAGGTGCCTGGGGTGAGCGACCCCTTCGGCGGGCCGATCCTGCTGTTCGAGCTGCACGATGCCGCGCGGGCGCGCGTCGTCAGCTGCGGCGCCGATCGAGAGTACACGCCGCGCACCCTCTCGGGCGTCCCCGACGACCAGGTCCTCGCCACCGGCCCCGCCGGGGAGCACGACCTGGGGCTGTTCCTCCTCCGATGACCCTCCTCCGCGCCCGCGTCGCCCGCGCCTTCACCTTGCTCGAGCTGCTGCTGGTGGTGTTCCTGCTGGCGGCGGTGGCGGCCTCGGCGGCGAGCCTGGCCGACGACGCGGACCTGCAGGCCCGGTACGAGCTGACCCGCAGCCGGCGCGCGCAGATCCGCGAAGCGATCCTGGGGACGCGGCAGACGGGAAACGGGCAGCCGGCGGTGGCCGGCTTCGTGACCGACATGGGCCGGCTGCCGCGGTCCCTCGCCGAGCTGCTGGAGAGGCCCGCCGGCGCCAGCGCCTGGGCCTTCGATTCGGGCGCCAGCGCGGGCTTTGGCTGGCGGGGGCCCTACCTCCAGGGGGACCTCGCGTGGGACAGCGAGCTCGCGCGGCACGCGCCCCTGTTCGACGACGGGTGGGGCAACCCCTGGCGGTGGATCGACCAGGTGGCCGATCCCGGCGCCCCGGGCGACCTGCGGGCGGGGGACCTCGACGTCGTGAGCCTGGGGCGCGACGGCGTGGACGCGGCGGCGAGCGACCCCTACGACCGCAGCTTCCCCGACTACGGAGCGGGGGACGCCGCGCGCCACGTGATCCTGCTGCGTGGCGACGAGTGGCAGGTCAGCCTGCAGGCGCTGGGGGCGGTGGCCTTGCGCGTGCTCGGCACCCCCAGCCCGGCGCTGGACGTGGCGGCGCTGCGGCTGCGGGTCCGCCGCCCGAACGACGCGGTGGACGCCTGGGCGGTGGACTGCGTGTCGGAGCAGGCGGAGGACGGCGGCGTGGTGGACGGCGCGCAGGTGTACGCGTTCACCTTCGCCGCCTCGCGGGTCGTGCCCTGGGGCGTGCGAACGTTCGAGCTGATCGAGGACGCCGATGGCGACGGCTTGGCCGACCGCGATACGGACGGCTCCGGCGCGATCGACGTGAGGGACCGCCGCGGGCCCGCGCACCGGGCGGTGTTGCTCCCCCGGGGACAGCAAACCCTCACCCTCACCTGGCAGGCGCCGTGATGCTCGCCCAGCTCGCGCCCGCGCGCGTCGGTCGGTCCGAGCTCCTCGCCGTGGAGCTGAGCGAGCGCCACCTCGCCGGGGCGATCGTCCGCCCCACCGCCGCCCAGGCCCTCGCCGCGCGGGTCGAGGCTCCGCGGACCGGCGACCTCGCCGCGGACCTCGGCGCCGCGCTGCTCGCCCTGCGGACCGCCGGCCACCGCCCGCCGCGGCAAGCGGTGGTCCTCACCGACGCCGCCACGGCGGTGTGCCTGGAGGTCCCGCCGACCGCGGGCGTCCCTGCGGCGCGGATCGAGGGCATGGTCCGGTGGGAGCTCGAGCCGCTGGTCGAGCACGCCGGCGGCGAGGGGCT
>JAWLGW010000357.1:0-6609 GCA_041690735.1 Planctomycetota bacterium | reverse complement strand
CGACCTCGACGCCGCGATCGACCTGCGGCCGCCCCACCTGGGCAGGAGCCACCGGCCGTCGCGGCGGCTGGCGCGCCGGTTCGACCTGACCCTGCAGGCCTGCGACCTGGTGGTGTGCGGCAACCTCCACCTGCGCGACCGGCTGCGGCCCCACCACCCGCGGGTCCGCTTGCTGCCCCCGGCGTCGCCGGTCGGTCGCGCCGAGGCGAGCGACGGTGAGGTGGTTCGCGTGGTGTGGACCGGCAGCCGCAGCACGCTCCCCTACCTCGAGGCGGTGGGGCCGGCGCTGGCCGAGGTGGCCCGAGCCCGACCGGGCGGGTGGCGCCTGGAGGTCATCGCCGACGCCGCACCCGCGCTGCCCGCCGAGGTGCCGGTCACCTTCACCCCCTGGAGCCCGAGCGCCGAGACGGAGGCCCTCGCCCGGGCCGACCTGGGGCTGTATCCGGTAGGCGACGACCCCTGGAGCCAGGGGAAGTGCGCCTACAAGGTCCGGCGCTACATGGCCTTCGGCCTCCCGAGCCTGGCCTCCCCCGGGGGCGGCGGGCGCGAGGCCCTGGCGGCGGACGAGGAGGCGCCGGCCGGCCTGGTGGCCGAGGACGCCGCTGCCTGGCGCGACGCCCTGCTGGTCCTGCTCGACGACGCCGGGCTCCGCCGCCGCCTGGGGCGGCGCGCCCTGGCGCTGGCCCTGGGGCGGGAGGCGCTGCCCGACCGGACCCGAACCCTGGCCCGGGTGCTGCGGGAGGCGGCGGCGGTGGGGCGCCTGCGGGGCTCCGGCTGAACCGGGGCTGACCGCCTCAGGCTGGGGGTTGGCGGCCCCGGGGGCTCGTGTTACCTTCTCGCGCCTTGCCGGGGCCAGCCCCCGGCCTCGAGGAGAGAACCATGGGACAAAACCGCGGCAGCCGCGCCGGTAAGCGCGGCAAGCTGGCCTGGAAGACCCGCAAGGCGAACCGCGGGCGCAAGCCGGGCATGGGCAAGCGCAAGCACTTCATGACCTGGCCCGAGGTCCGGGCCAAGATGCTGCGCCACGCCACCAAGATCGTGACGCCGCCCAAGGAGACCGAGGAGACCGAGGCCCCCGCCCAGGCGGAGTAGGTCGCTCTCCTCTCGATCCGGTCGATCGTCGCCCTGAGCCCCTCCCCCGTGCTGGTGAGGGGCTCGTTGCGTGTACCTACTCGTCCTCTTCTCCCGGCACCACCCGCTTCCAGGTGCGGAAGGCGTCGAGGTCGGGGTCGAAGGCTCGCACCTCGATCGCGGCCAGGTGCCCGTCCTCGATCGTGTAGCGGTTGTAGGTGCCGCCGTGGCCCACCTCCTTGACCGGGTAGGTGGTCGAGCCGCCGCAGATCACGTGGAGCGGCTTGTCGCCGCCGGGGACCCGGTAGCGGAACGGCCGGTGGGTGTGGCCGCACAGGATCACGTCGGCGCCGTGGCGCTGGCACAGCTCGACCAGGGCCGGCCCGTCCCGGTTGCGCCGCCAGCGGCCGTCGAGGGTCCCGTCGCCGAGGAGCGGCGGGTGGTGCACCAGCACCATCTTGAACGGCGCCGCGCTGGCGTCGAGGAGCGCCCCCACCGCCTCGAGCTGCTCGGGTCCCAGGCGCCCGTGGGCGGTGAACCAGGGAGTGGGCACCGAGCTGTTGGTCGACACGATCAGGACGCCCTCGCGCTCCTGGGCCCGCGGCCACGTCACGTCCTCGCCGCCCACGTAGGGGGCGAAGGCCTGCTCGAAGCGCCGCTGCCGGTAGACGCTGTGCACGTACGCGTCGTGGTTGCCCGGGATCAGCGACACCCGCTCGGGCGGCACACCGGTGGCGTCGAGGTGCTCGCGGGCGCGGGCGAACTCGCCCGGGAGGGCGAGGTTGGTCATGTCGCCGGTGACCACCAGGTGGTCGGGCGGGTGGGCGGCGATATCGGTGACCGCCGCCTCGAGCAGCTCCTCGGGGTGCGAGCGGTGGAGCAGCAGGTTGAGGCCCCCGATCCACCGCTTGCTCAGGTAGTCGCGCCAGCGGGCCCGAGCGTGGCGCGGCGCCTTGACGTGCACGTCCGAGAGGTGGGCCACCTCCACGGCGCTCACTCCTCGGGCGTGTCGAGGGTCCAGCCCTCACTCGGCCAGGCGCGGGTGACGGCGATCGGCGTGCCGTCGGGGGCGATCACCCGGTAGCCGTCGCAGTGCCAGGGGACCGAGATCCCCCGGAAGGCGACCAGGGTGAAGTGCAGGTGGGGGATCGCCGACCCGCCGCTGTTGCCGACCTCGCCCAGCTTCTGGCCCGCCTCGACGAGGTCGCCCTCCTTGACCACGATCGAGCCCTTCTTGGCGTGCACGTACCACGACAGCTCGCCGTCGCCGTGGTCGATCGACACCCCGTTGTGCTTCTCCGCCCGATCGCCGATCTGCCCCACGGGGTTATCGGGGTTGCCCTCGCGCACCTCCACCACCTTGCCGGCCGCGACCGCGTAGAAGGGCGCCCCCCAGGCGTAGTGGTCCTCGAGCCGCCGCCCGTCGCCCTTGTAGATCCGCCCCTGGGCGTCCGCCTTGTTGAGGTCGAGGGCGTACACCGCGTAGGCCTTCCGCTGGTGGTGGCGCGTCCGGTCGGGGCTGACCCGCCAGCGCCCGCGGACGGGCAGGCCCAGGGGCGCGGTCCGCTGCCGGTAGGCGTCGGTGAACGGCTTGATCAGCCGCAGGGCCTGGGCGTGGAAGGTGTCGGCCCGCAGCACCTCGCACAGGGCGTCGAAGGCGTAGGTGCGCTGGTCGCGCTCCAGGGCGAACCGGGCCAGGTCGACCAGGGCGTCGAGGTCCCCCTCGCGCACCTCGGCCCGCCGGTCCCGCAGCACCTGCGCCGCAGGGACCCACTGGCCGCCGGCGTCGCGCAGCTCGCCTCGGGCGTGGCGGGCCGCCTCGCACTCGGGATCGAGAGCCAGGGCCCGCTCGTAGGCCGCCTGCGCCTGCTCGGGGAGGTCCTCGCGCAGGCACCAGGCGGCCAGGCGCACCCAGGCCTGGGGGTCCTCCTCGTCCACGCGGCGCAGGCGGCGCTCGTAGGGCCGCAGCCGCACCTCGAGCGGCGTCTCGGGCACCAGCGAGATGGCGGCGATCTCCCGGTACTCGACCTTCTTGGTCCGGCGCCCGCGCACGTACAGCTTGCTCCGCTTCCAGTCGAGGCGTCCCTCGTAGGTCGTCCCGTCGTGCAGGGTCACCTGCAGCTCGGCCCGCTCGTCGGTGTTGGTGGCGGTCGCGGGCGCGCCCGCGAGGAGGGGCAGCGCCAGGAGCGGAAGCAGCGACGAGCGGCGGGTCACCCCCGCAGGGTAACCGAGGGCGTCGGTCGTTGGACGGGCGCCGGGAGGGCGGGGGCGAGGCCGGCGCCGATGCAGTCCCTTGTGGCTCGCCGGGGGCCTCCCTACCATGCCTCTGTGAGCGAAGACACGGGCACGAGCGCCCTACGCGCCCGCCTCGAAGGGCGCGCCCGCAGCGAAGTGGACGCCTCCCGGGTCGTGTCGATCCTGGAGGTGATCCACCGGCTCAAGGCCCAGATCAAGGCCAAGGACCGGATCATCAGCGACCGCACCGCGGAGCTGGTCGCCACCCGTGACTACCTCGACAAGGTGTTCGCCGCTTTGTCGCTGCCGGTCCTGGTGATCGACGTCACCGGGCGGGTCGAGTCCTCCAACGCGGCCGCCCAAGAGCTCCTGGAGCTGTCCGCCCACGAGCTCGAGGGCCGGGCCGCGAGCAGCCTGTGGGCCACCCCCGAGCAGGCGGCGCAGTTCGCGGGGGCGCGGCTGGCGGAGGTCTTCTCGCGGGGCGGCGTGCAGAGCACCGACCTGCTGCTGCGGACCCGCACCGGCCGGCAGGTCCCGGTCGCCTGGAGCGCCACGGTGCTCCGCACCGAGGGGCACCCCACCGCGCTGGTGGGCGTCGCCCGGGACGTGCGGGTGGAGCGGCGCCTGGAGGAGGAGAAGCTGCGCACGGTGCAGGCCCTGGCGGCGAGCGTGGCCCACGAGATCCGCAACCCGCTGGGGGCGGTGGTCAACTCGGTGGGCCTGCTGCGGCGCGACTCCAAGCTCGAGGGGGAGGACCTGACCCTCCTCGAGATCGTGGCCGAGGAGACCCAGCGGATCGCCGGGATCGTGACTCAGTTCCTCGACTTCGCCCGCCCCGTCGAGCCGCAGCTCGAGGCGGGCGACCTCGGCGCCCTGCTGCGCGAGGTGGTCGCCCTGGCCGAGCAGCACGAGGCGGTGCAGGACGGGGGGAAGCGGCTGCTGCTGTACGTGGACGCCGCCCTGCCCGCGATCCCCTTCGACGGCGACCAGATCAAGCAGGTCCTGTGGAACCTGATCAACAACGGCCTCGACGCCGCGACCTCGCTGGTGGCGGTGCGCGCCCGCCCGGCCGCCGGCGGCGACGGGGCCGAGGTGCGGGTCGCGGACGACGGCCCGGGCATGCCCCCCGAGGTGCTCGCCCGGGCGACCGAGCCCTTCCGCACCACCAAGGCCAAGGGCTCGGGCCTGGGCCTGGCGATCTGCAAGCGGATCGTGGAGGCGCACGGCGGCACCCTGCGCCTGGCGAGCGCCGCCGGCGCCGGGACGACCGTCAGCTTCAACCTGCCCAGCACCCGCCTGGAGGCCTGACGTGGCCCAAGTGCTCGTCGTCGACGACCAGAAGTCGCTGCGCAAGTCGGTGGCGATCACCCTCTCCCGCGCCGGCCACACCGTGGACGAGGCCGAGTCGGGCGCCGCGGCGGTGCGGCGGATCGACGAGACCCTGTACGACCTCGTGGTGACCGACCTCAAGATGGGCGAGGTCGACGGCATGGCCGTGCTGGAGGCGGTCAAGGCGCGCGACTCCGACACCGAGGTGCTGATCGTCACCGCCTACGGGACGATCGAGGGGGCGGTGGAGGCGATCCGCCGCGGCGCCCACGACTACATCACCAAGCCGTTCACCCCCGACCAGATCCTGCACGCGGTCGACCTGGCCCTCGAGCGGCGGCGGCTGCGCACCGAGGTGCGCTCGCTCAGCCGCATGATCGACGACCCCAACGACCCCTCCGAGCTGATCGGGGACAGCGACGTGCTGCGGCGGGTGCTCGACATCGTGCGCGAGTGGGCCGCCTCGGACTCGACGATCCTGATAACCGGGGAGACCGGCTGCGGCAAGGACCTGCTGGCGCGCATGATCCGGCGCCTGAGCCCCCGCCGCGAGCGATCGTTCGTGATCGTCAACTGCGCCACGATCCCCGACAACCTGTTCGAGAGCGAGCTGTTCGGCCACATGAAGGGCGCCTTCTCGGGCGCCGTGCAGAACCGCAAGGGCCTGGCCCAGGAGGCGGACGGCGGGACCCTGTTCCTCGACGAGGTGGGCGAGCTGCCCCTCGAGATCCAGCCGCAGCTGCTGCGGTTCCTCGAGACGGGCGAGGTGCGGCCGATCGGCCAGAACCGCAGCATTCGGGTCGACACCCGGGTGGTGGCCGCCACCAACCGCGACCTGCGCGCCATGATCAAGGAGGGGCGCTTCCGCGAGGACCTGTACTACCGGCTCAACGTGCTGCCGATCGAGCTGCCGCCGCTGCGGGACCGGCGCGAGGACATCCCCACCCTCGCCAGCCACTTCCTCACCCGCTTCGCCCGCCGCTACGGCAAGCCGGTCAGCGGGATCTCCAAGAAGGCCATGCTGGTGCTCAAGAGCTACGAGTGGCCCGGCAACGTGCGCGAGCTGGAGAACGTCATGGAGCGGGCCCTCATGCTGGCCCGCGGCAGCGAGCTGCGTCCCGAGCACCTGGTCATGCCCGGCGTGGGCACCAGCGACGACAGGAGCTCGCAGCCGGGGCAGGGGGTGGGCGACCCGATCACCCTGGCCGAGCTGGAGCGGCTGCACGTGCTGGCGGTGCTCAAGAGCGTGTCGGGCAACCAGAAGAAGGCCACCCAGATCCTCGACGTCTCCAAGAGCACGCTGTGGCGCAAGCTCAAGGAGTACGGGATCGACGCCTCCAAGATGGCCGAGGGGAAGTAGCGCGTGCTGAGCTGGGGTGACCCGCGGGCTCTGCTGCTGCTGGCGCTCCTCCTCCCGGCGGTGCTGCTGCTCGGCCGCCGCAGCATGGCGGGGCTGGGGCCGCGGCGCCGGTGGCTCGCGCTCGGCCTGCGGGCCCTGCTGGTGCTCCTGCTGGTGACGGCTGTGGCCGAGGTCCGCTGGCGCGGCCTGCCGAGCCGGGTCGAGGCGGTGTTCCTGCTGGACGCCTCCCGCTCGGTCCCCGACGCCAGCCGGCGCGAGGCGCTGAGCGCGGTGCAGGCCGCCGCGGCCCGGGGCGCGCCGCTGCGGGACTCGGCCCAGCTGATCGCCTTCGGCCGCGACGCCGTGAACCTCGGCCCCCCCGCCGCCAGCGACGACGCCGCCCTGTCCGCCGCCGTCGACCGGGACGGCTCCTCGATCGCGGCGGCGGTGGAGCTGGCCCTCGCGGTGCGCGACCCCGGCGCCCGCACCCGCCTGGTCCTGTTGAGCGACGGCAACGCCACCGAGGGGGACGCCGCCGCCGCGCTCGCCGCCGCGCGCGCGGCCGGCCTGCCGCTGGACGTGGTGGGGCTGACCTACGCCCGCGAGCGCGAGGTGCTGGTCGAGAAGGTGACCGC
>JAWLGW010000356.1:1198-6611 GCA_041690735.1 Planctomycetota bacterium | reverse complement strand
GGACGGACGGACGAGCGGCCGGCAGGCGCGCCCCGGGCTGCCGCCGTGGGCGATCCCGGCGGGCGTCGGCGCGGGCGTGCTCGTCCTGGTCATGATCCTGGTGGGGGTCATGGGCGGCTCCTCGCCGTCCTCCGCCGGCGCGGCGCCGGCCGCCTCCACGGTCGCCGCCGACTACACCGCCGCGGTGGAGCGGTGGAACGCGGCCCTGCAGACGCGCGACCAGATCCCGTACGCCACCCTGCAGGAGCTGCGGACCGCGTTCGAGGAGGTCGCCGAGCGGGCGCGGGCGGGCGGCGAGGCGGACGCCAAGATCGGTCGCGACGTCGAGGCCTTCTTGCGCGACGAGTTCCAGCGCGAGTGGGAGCAGGCGCTGGCCCGGCTGCAGCAGGAGACGGGAGACACGGTGCAGCTGGCCGCGCAGGACGGCGACTTCGCCCGAGCCGAGGCGGCGCTGCAGCGGCTCCCTGAGGAGCTACGCCGCGGCGACTGGTTCCGCGCCGCGCAGGCGGACTTGTCGTCGTGGAAGGCCTACAGCGAGCGGGTGCAGCGCTTCCTCGACGGACGACCGGCGGGGCTGCCAGGCTTGTTGGCCGGGTTCGAGCTGCGCCTGGGCGCCGAGGGAGCCACGGTCACCCGCGCCTACACCCGCCTCTCCGAGTGGTTCCGAGAGCAGCGCGCCCAGTCGGACCTGGTGCTCATGACGTTCCTGGGAGCGAAGTCGCCCCAGGAGGCGCGGGTCCTGTACGAGCTCCTGCTGCTGATCGAGACCGACTTCCACGCCTACCTGCAGCGCAAGTCGCCCGAGCAGCTGGTGCAGCTGTTCGACCGCGCCGAGGCCCTGGGGCTGATTACGCCCGAGCAGCGCCGGCAGTTCGCCGGGCCCCGCGGCGGCAGCGGCACCGGCTTCTACGTGGCGCCGGACCTGGTCCTGACGAACGCGCACGTGGTGGAGGGCTTCCAGAGCGCCGCCGTCGAGGTGGGCGGGCGCACCGTGTCGGGCGAGGTGGTCGCCCTGGAGCCGAAGCTCGACCTGGCGCTGGTCCGGCTGGCCGCGCCGGGCGCCCCGCTCACCTTCTGCCCGGCCGGGATCCGCGCCGGACAGACGGTGTTCGCCTACGGGTTCGGCGTGCTGAGCGGAGAGAACCGCACGCTCCTGCTGACCCGCGGCACGATCTCGGCGCTGCGGCCGGAGGTGGGGCGGATCGTGTTCGACGCCAAGGTCAATCCCGGCAACAGCGGCGGACCGCTGGTGGACGCGGACGGTCGCTGGCTCGGGGTGGTGGTGGCGAAGTCCCACGTGGGCGAGGGCCTCGACAGCTTGAGCTACGCGGTGCACGGCCTGGCCGTGGTCGAGTGGTTGGCGAGCAAGGGCGTGCAGGTGGCGGTCGCCGCCGACCTCCCCCGCGGCGACGTCCCGCCCGACGAGCAGGTGCGCGCGGCGACCGTGCGGGTGGTGACCGGCCGCTAGCCCAGCGCTAGCGGAGCGCCTGCTCCTCGGCCTGCTCCCGGCTGGCGGCCACCGGGAACGACTCGCTCAGCCCGAGCAGGTGGAACACCTCCATGGGGTTGAAGCCGTCCGCCAGGCCGGTCTCCCCCTCGTCGCGGGCCTCGACCTCCTGGGGACACACCAGCACCAGGCGGCCGCCCCGCTCGCCGAGGGCGCTGAGGGCGCCGATCAGCACCCCCACGCCCGCGGAGGCGACGTAGGTGATCCGCTCGAGGTCGACCACCAGCCGGGTCGCGCCCTGCGCCAGCGCCTCCTCGATCAGGGCGTCCAGCTGGGGGGCGGTGTGCGAGTCGAGGTGGCCCCGGGCGACGACGTGCACCACGCCGCGAGGGGAGTCGATCCGCTCCAGGGTCAGCTCGGTCACGGGCACCTCCTGCGGGCCGCCCGAGCGTAGAGCGCCGCGACGTCCCCGGCAACCCGGGCGCGGGGGGCGGCTACACTGGAGGTCATGACGGGACAGGACAAGACGGCGCTGACCCTCACCGCCGCCGCGGTGCTGGTGTTGATCGGCGCCATGGTGGTCGTGAACCGCAGCGCGGGGCCCGGCCCCGAGCCGCCCACCACGTCGGGCGCACCGGCGGGGCCCGCCGTGCCGGCCGATCAGCGGGTGGCCACGATCTCCGAGGGCCAACGGGTGGAGGTCAGCCCCTACCTGGTGCCTGGCCGGCGGACGGTGGTCGAGTTCACCGCCGGGTGGTGACCGGGCTGCCGTCAGCTGGGGCCTCAGTTGGAGGCCCTCATTCGTAACACCGACGCCGCCAACCTGCGGATCATCGACATCGACCGCTGGGGGTCCCCGGTGGCCGAGCAGTACGGGATCCGCAGCATCCCCGCCTTGTGGCTGTACGAGGGCACGGAGCGGGTCTCCACCGACACCCGCGAGGTGCTGCGGCTCCTGCAGGAGTAGCGCCCGGCACGCCGAGTGCGATCCCTCCCCCTTGTCGCCGTCGGCCCGACCGGCGGCCGGCAGGCGGAGGAGGCTCGCAGTGAACGGCGCGGCGGCGCTGCTGGCGGTGGCGAGCGTGTCGACCCTGGGCCTGCTGGCCCTGGCGCTGGTGGTGTGGCCGGGACGCGCCTGGCCCGCCGCGGGGGCGGAGGGCGTCCGCGAGGTGGCAGCGGTGGCGCTGCTCGCGCTGGTGGTGTGCCTGGCCGTCGGCCTGGCCTGGTGGGCGCCTGGGCCCGAGGTCCAGGGTCCCTTGCTGGGCGTCGCCTGCGGCGCCTTCCTGGGCGTGGTGCGCCTCGGCCTCACGGCGCCCGGCAGCGGCGCGGGGCGCGGCGGATAGCGCCCGCCGCGCCCGTGGCCCCCGCCCTCCCCGTCCGGGTCAGGCGCTGCGGGTGCGCTGGGCGCGCTGGCTGGAGCCGCGCACGCCAATCTTGCCGCTCCGCGTCCGGTCGCCCGCGGTCTCGTGCGCGCGCGGCGGACCCGTGCGCAGGTCCTCGGCGGTGGCGGGATCGAGGACCTCCCCCAGGATCGGGCCGAGGTCCTCGCCGCCGAGCACGTGGACGTGGAGGTGCGGCACCTCCTGCCCCGAGTCGGGCCCCTGGTTGACCACCAGCCGGAAGCCCGTCTCGGCGAGCCCCAGCTCGTCGGCCGTCGCGCACACGCTGCGGAAGAAGCCGGCCACCTGGTGGGGCGGGGCGTCGTTCACGAACTCGCTCAGCGTCTCGTAATGCCCCTTGGCTACCACCACCGCGTGGCGGGTCGCCTGCGGGTTCACGTCGTGGAAGGCCAGGGCGTCCTCGCTCTCGTGCACCCGGTCACAAGGGATCTCGCCCCGCAGGATGCGGGCGAACGGGTTGTCCTGGTCGTACCGCTCCTCGCTCCGTACTCGCTTGTCGTCCATGCACTCCTCCTTCCCCCTCCCTCCGTGCAAGGACGAGGCCAGGGCGGGCCGCGCCCGCACGTCACCCGGGCCGGAGCCGCGCGCCGCGGGACGCGCCTGTCGCGCCGCGCGGGACGGGGCTGCGCCTGCCGGGCCGCCCAGGGGCGGCGGGCGGGCGGCTCCGCTCCGCGGGCCGCGGGCTTGCTCCTTCTCGATCGGGCGGCCCGGGGAGGGGCATGAGCGACGAGCGACTGAGGGTGCTGGAGCGGACCTGGCGGCGGAGCGGATCCCGCGAGGCGGAGGCAGAGTACCTGCTGGCGCGGCTGCAGGCGGGACGGGTGGCGGCCAGCGGTCTCGAGCTGGCGGCGACGCTGGGCCACCGTCCGGCTGCGCGGGCCCTGCGGCGCGCGAACCTGGCCGCCCCGCGCCCGCCCTGCTGGCGCCGAGACGACGTGGCGACCGTCGCCAGCGACGTGTGCCGGTTCGGCGTGCTGGCGTGCGCCCGCGCCGCCGTCGCGGCGGCGCATGCCCTGGCCGATCGCTTCACCCGGCCGCCCCGCGATCCCCTGTTCGCCCTGCCGGTCACGGCCGGTAGACGCCGCGCCGCGCGGCAGGCGGTGGAGCGGTGGCTGGAGTGTCCCTGCGGGCCCTGTCACGCGGCCGTGGCCACGGCCCTGCGCAGCGCCGAGGCCCCCGCCCTCGCGCTGTGGCTGGAGCACGAGCGCCGCACCTCCGCCGAGCCGCCGCCGCCGGGGCCCCCCGAGCTCCTCGCCTGCCGGGTCGTGCTCAGCGACGAGAACCTCGCCCGCAAGGGCCTCGACGCCGAGCTGGCCGTGCGCGAGGCGGCCCACACCCTGGGCGACCAGCGGCCGGTGCGCGCCGCCCTGGTCGCCGAGCTGGTCCCCTGGGCGCTGGGGTACGGCGACCCGCTCGCGGCGCGCCGGAGGGAGGAGGCGCGGCCGCCGATCGCTACGGGCCCGGCGCGCCAGCCGCGTGGCTGACGCCTCGCCCGCCCGAGCCGCCGAGCAGCTTCCACGAGTCGGGCCTGTCGGTCGCGTTGTAGCGCTCGAGGTATACGGTGCTGACTTCCGCGGGGACTCCCGGCTCCCAGCCGAGGTGAGCGAGGTGCACGCGGGGCGGGAAGGCGTACTCGCTGTCGTTCTTGAGGACCGCCAGGACCTCCACCGGAGTCCAGTGGTACTTGTCGCCCTCGGCGACGCCTGCCCGTCGCACGCGCAGGACCACCGGCGCCTCCGCGAAGCGGACGGGGTCGACGACTCGGCTCACGGTCTGCCGCGCTGAGCGGGCTCCTCGACGATCTGCTTCAAGAACAGGAGCAGGCGCTCTCCGCTGACGGACCGCGCCCGACCCTCTGGATCCCAGGACCACACGGCCCGCTGGGTCTCCGGCGCGTAGGCTGCCAGCTCCGGGAGGGAGAGGGGGGTGCCGGGCGGCAGGTCTCCCTTCCAGGAGGCCACGACCTCGACCTCCCCGTCGAGCTCGGCGCCCTCGCTGACGAGGATGATGTGAGTCGCCTCCCACGCCAGCGACTCGGCGCGGAAGGACGGCGCGATCCCGGCCGAGGCTGGCGCCGCGAGCGCGACGAGGGTGAGGAGCGGCAGCAGGGTGGAGCCTCTCACGGACGACCTCCCAGCGGCCAGGGTAGCGGTCGGCGCTCGAGCCCGCAGGGCGGCTCCGAGGAGCGACGCCGGCGGCTATGCTGACCCGCTCGCCGACCTGCCGTGAGGGAGGCTGCCATGGGCACGCGCGTCTCCGACTTCCGCTCCGACACCGTCACCCGCCCGACGGCGGCCATGCGCCAGGCCATGGCCGAGGCGGCGGTGGGGGACGACGTGTTCGGCGACGACCCCACCGTGCAGGAGCTGGAGCGGCGCTCGGCGGAGGCCTTCGGGCTGGAGGCGGGGCTGTTCGTGCCGACGGGCACCATGGGCAACCTGATCGCCATCAAGCTCCACACCCGGCCGGGCGACGAGCTGCTGGTGGAGGAGTACGCCCACGCCTACAACAACGAGGTGGGCGGGGCGGCGGCCTTCGCCGGGGTGCTCACCCGGACGTTGCGCAG
>JAWLGW010000356.1:0-1188 GCA_041690735.1 Planctomycetota bacterium | reverse complement strand
ACCCGGCCGAGGTGGCGCGGTTCGCCCGGGCGGGCGACCTGCACCAGCCGCGCACCGCGCTGCTGTGCCTGGAGAACACCCACAACTTCCACGGCGGGCGGGTGGTCCCCCTCGACCTGCTGCGCGAGCTCGAGGCGGTGGCGGCGCGCGCGGGCATGGCGGTGCACCTCGACGGGGCGCGGATCTGGAACGCGGTGGTCGCGGCCGGGGTGGACCCGCGCGACTACGGCGCCTGCTGCGACACGCTGCAGTTCTGCTTCAGCAAGGGGCTGGGGGCGCCGATCGGCAGCGTGCTGCTGGGGCCCGCCGAGGCGATCGCCCGGGCCCGCCGGATCCGCAAGGTGCTGGGCGGCGGCATGCGGCAGGTCGGCACGATCGCCGCCGCGGCGTTGGTCGCCCTGGAGGAGGGGCCGGGCCGCCTGGCCGAGGACCACGCCCGGGCCCGCCGGCTGGCCGAGGCGGCGGCGGCGATCGAGGGGGTCGTGGTCGACCTGGCCGCGGTCGAGACCAACATCGTGTTCGTCAGGACGACCGCCGGGGCGTCCAGCTACGGACCGCTCGCCGCCGCGCTGGCGGCGGACGGCGTCCTGGCCGTGCCCCTGGGCGAGCTGGGGATCCGCTTCGTCACCCACCGCGACGTGGGGGACGAGGACGTGGAGCGAGCGGCGGGCGCGCTGCGGCGCGCGCAGAGGGAGGTGCGAGCGTGAGCGGCGGGCTGGTCCTGGTCCATGGGGGCGCGGGCCCCATGCGGCGCCTGGAGGGGGAGCGGGAGCGGGATTACCGCGCCGGCCTGGAGCACGCGGCCAAGGCCGGGCGCGAGGTGCTGGCCGCCACGGGCGACGCCCTGGAGGCGGTGATCGCGGCCACCAAGCACATGGAGGCCGACGGGCCCTTCAACGCGGGGATCGGCTCTTGCCTCGACAGCGAGGGGGAGTACGGCCTGGACGCCGCCCTCATGCGGGGCCTCGACCGGGCCGTGGGCGCGGTGGGCGCCTGCACGGCCACCCTGCACCCGACCGAGGTGTGCCGCGACCTGCTGCGCGAGGGGCGCCACGTCCTGCTGGCCGGCGCCGGCGCCGATCGGCGGGCGGCGGCCCTGAACTTGCCTGCCCTCCCCCCGGCCCCCGCCCACAAGCTGGAGACCTACGCGAAGCTCAAGCAGGAGCGCTCGCGGCGCCTCGAGGACCT
>JAWLGW010000355.1:0-6613 GCA_041690735.1 Planctomycetota bacterium | reverse complement strand
CCCGCGCGCGCCCCCCCGGCCGGGGGCGCCGGGCGCCCGCGCCGCAGGGCCACCTCGAGCTGCTCGCGGGTGACGACGGGCACCTCCGCCAGGCGCTCGCCGGTGGCGGGGTTGATCGCGTCGATCGTTCGAAGGGCGGGATCGGCGACGGCACCCATGGAGGCCTCCTGTCGAGCGCGCGCGGCGCTCGGACCGCCAAAGGTAGGGCCCGATGCCGCGTTGTGTCAAGCGTTCGCGGCCGAGCTGCCTGGGCCCTGGCGGCCCCGCCAGCACTCTTCGTCGCGTGCTATAACAGGCGCCCGATCGGTCGCGGGGGCGCCCGAGCGTCGGGTAACGGGGTTGGGCTCTGGTGGCGAAGAAGAAGACCAAGTCCCAGACCAAGCGCGCCGCCTCGTCCGCGTCGAGCAACGGCGTCGTCGCGGGCACCAAGCGCAAGAAGGTCGGGGCCACGGCGGGCGCCAAGAAGAAGACGGCGGGCAAGAAGAAGACCGCCGAGAAGAAGGCCGCCGAGAAGAAGGCCGCCGCCAGCAAGACCGCCAGGAAGAAGACGGCCAACAAGAAGACCGCCAAGAAGAAGGCCGCTCAGGCGGAGCCGGTGGTCGAGGCCGAGCAGGTCGAGGCGGAGCCGGTCGTAGCCGAGCGGGTCGAGGCCGCCCTCGAGGCCCCGCTGGCGCGCCGCTCGGCGGCCAAGCGGCGCGCGGTCATGGAGGCGATCCTCCCCCTGGGCACCTCGGCGCGCATGGCGCGGGCTGCCGAGGCAGCCGTCCACGCGATCTCCTCCGACAAGACCCTCGAGGTGCGAGAGGCGCAGGAGCAGGCGGACCGCGACCTCGAGGACGTGCGGGCCGAGGCGCTGGCGCAGCAGACCGAGTCGCAGGGCCCGATCGACCCCGCCTGGCGGCGCAGCAGCCGGGACCCCTTCGTGTTCTTCCGCGCCGAGCTCGAGCGCTCCGAGGAGGACCCCGCCGACCCCCACGCCCGCTGGCGGACCGCCACCGAGCGCCTCCGCCACGAGGTTCAGCCGGGCGCGACGCCCGAGCAGATGGCGGACATCGAGGCCCGCCTCGGCGTGGAGCTGCCGCGCACCTACTACGACTTCTGCCTGGAGTGGAACGGCGCGCGCCTCTACACCACCGAGACCGGCTGCTTCCGCGTGCTCTCCGCCACCGAGATCCTGGACGAGATCAAGGGCCCGCTGTGCAACCGCATGGTCCGCCCCTACCTGCCGGTGGTCGACCTCGGCTGCGGCGACTACCTCGCGCTCGACACCGAGCGTCCCGGCAAGTCGGGCGAGCTCCCCCTCTACTGGTGGTACGGGGGCGAGCCCAAGAAGAAGGTCGCCGACGGCTTCGGCCAGTGGCTCAAGAAGCTGGTCGAGGGGGACGGCGCGCCGTACTGGTGGGAGTGAGGGCCTAGAAGACGTGCCCGTGCCCGTGCCCGTGCCCGAAAACTTGCCCGTCCCCCGTCCCCGTCCCCGGCGCTCGGATCGAGTGAGGGTGCCTCGCGGCCTTCGCGCAGCGCGAGGGGGACCGGAAGCGGCTTCGCCTCGGTAGCGTTGCTGTCGCTCGCGACGAGCTCGCCAGCTCCGAGCAGGGGCTCGGAGTATGTGTCGTACCGGGCACGGGCACGGGAGGCTGTCGCAAAATGCGAGGAGCGCCTCGCGAGGGGCCCTATCGAACACGGAGTATCAACAGGGAGTATCAAATGAGAACAGCGAACGGCTCGTCCTCCGAGACCTAACTGCGTTTCCTACAGCGGAGCCATTCCCTGTTCCCATTCTCTGTTTGCTGTTGATATTCCGTGTTCGATCTCTTCGGGCGACCGCGGCTCCCTATTGCCACAGCCTCACGGGCGCGGGCACGGGCACGGGTACGAAGCGCCGTGACCGAGGCCGACACGTGCCCCTCGCCCTACTCGAGGACCAGCACCGAGTTCTCGCCGCCTCGCCCGTCCGCTTCGCGGAGCGGGTTCGCCGCGTCGATCTCCCAGGTCTTGCCGTGCTCGCCCAGCCGGAGCTTGTAGGCGTGACGGCCGGCGGGGAGGGTCAGGGTCGCCACGAAGCTGCCGTCCGAGAGGCGGCGCAGGGGGGTCGCCGCCTCGTCCCAGTCGTTCCAGCTGCCGCACAGGGTGACCTGCCGGGCGCCGCGGCGGGTCGGGCGGAGGCGGAAGGTCACGCGGAACGCGTCTCCGGCCGGGACCGCCACCGCCGAGGCGGGGGCCCGCTCGGGGGCTGGGATCCCCAGGGCCAGGGCGCTGGCTCCGGCCAGGGCGCGGGCCAGCGCCGGCTCGCGCGGGGCGAAGGTGGCGTGGGCCTCGAGCCGCAGCAGGCGCTCGGCGGTGAGGCCGCGCACCAGCGCCAGGGCCAGCTCGATCCGGGCCAGCAGGTCGGCCGCCAGGGGCTCGACCAGCGGGTCGCGCGCCAGGTCGGCGTCGATCGTCTCCAGGCCGGCCCGGACCGTGGCCGGATCCTGGCGGGGCTGGACCAGCAGCGCCCGCGCCAGGTCGTGGGCGGGGGCGGCGGGCACGAGCGCGCTGCCCACCGCGCTCCACAGGCCGCGCGGCAGCTTGACCCCTGCCGCGCGGCTGCCCGCGCGCAGGGCGAGCAGGCGGTCGGCGTCGGCGGCGAGCTCCTGCGGGGGACGGGCCGCCAGGGCCTCGGTCAGCTCGGCGACCCGGTCCCGGCTGGCGGGATCGAGCTCACCCTGGACCAGGCGCGCCAGGATCAGGGGCGCCGCGGCGCCGTCGGCCGCCAGCGTCCGGGCGGAGCGGGCGGCCAGCAGGGTCCGCGCCTCGGCCGCCGCGTCCGCGTGGACGTGGGCGCCGCGCGCCAGCCGGGCGTCGCCGGCGGCGACCGCCGCCAGCGTCCACAGGGCCTCGGCCCGGGCGGGCAGGTCGCCGCCGAGGGCGCGCGCCGCCGCGCCGAGGGCGCCGTGGGTGGCGAGGCCCCGCGGCACGTCCGTCCCGAGGGCGATCGCCGCCAGGGCCGCCTGCTCGTGGGCCTGCACCAGCCGGGCCTCCGGCGCCGGGCGAATCCGGCCGCCCGACACCTCGCGCCCCTCACCGGCGGCGAGCGCCTCGCGCCGGTCGCCCACCTGCAGCTCCGCGCCGCCGTCGACCACCACCAGGAGGAACCCGCGACCGGCGACCGCCGCCTGGTAGCGACCGCCCTGGGCGGCGACGCGCACCCGCGCCTCGCCGCAGCCGACCTCGGCGCGGGCGGCCGGGCCCGCGTCCACCACCACCTCGCCCCGGGCCAGCTCGAGCCCTCCGGGGGCCAGGATCACCTCGGCCTGCGCCGCCAGGGTGCAGGCGACGTCGCCCACCCGCACGCTGCCCGTCCGGCGGGCGACGAGTCGCGACCCGGCCGGCAGCTCGCGCCGGTCGCCCAGCGGCTCGCGGACCCCGTCGGGGCGCAGCCACTCCAGGTCCTGCTCGGCGCTGGGAGAGGCGGCGGCCAGCGCGATCGCCGGCGGCGGCGGCGGCGCGACCTCGCCGGTCGAGGACGCGGGCGGCGCCTGGGCGGACTCCGGCTCCCGCGGCTGCGCCTCGGGCCCGATCGGCTCGGGGAGGAGCGGCTCGCTCGGCTCCTCGGGCGTGGCCGGCGCGTCCACCTCGGCGGTGACCTCGGGCTGAGGGAGCGGCTGCTCGGGGGCGGGCGCGAGGGGGGCCGGCGGAGCCGGCGCGGGGGTCGGGGTCGGCTCCGTCCGGCGAGCCTGCTCGCGGCCCGGCTGGCCGCTCGGCGGGGTGCCCGGGAGGCCCAGCGCCACCACCAGCAGCACGGCCGCCGCGGCGGCCACGGCGCCCAGCCAGGGGGCGGGCCCCGTGCGGGCTCCCGGCCGCTGGACCCGGCGCAGAGAGCGGCGCCGACGGCTGGTGGAGCGGCCCAGGTCGGCCGCCTGCGCCTCGCGGACCCAGGCCACGACGTCCCGGCAGGGGTCGCACACCAGCACGTGAGCGGCGGTCCGCTCCAGGCGCTCGGCGGGGAGGGCGTCGTCCACGAAGGCGGCCAGGGTCTCGGCGTCGGGGCAGGTGAGGCCGGTGAAGGCGCTGGCGAGGACGCGGTCGGCGGCCAGCGCCTCGCTGCACCGGACGCAGCGGGCGACGTGCGCCTCCACCTCGCGGCGGCGGGATTGACGCAGCGCGTCGTGCGCCAGGTCCGACAGGACGGCTGGATTGGGGCAGCTCATGGGGCGATCCACTCCCTCAGTAGCCAGATGAGCACCCACGGCCACCAACCGGACAGGGTCTCCAGGAACTGAGTTCCGCCCAGGCGCTTCTTGAGGCGGTTCTTGGCTCGGAACAGCAGCTGGCCCACGCTGTCGGTGCGCACGCCCAGCTCCTCGGCGAGCTCGGCGTAGGAGCGCTTCTCGAAGAAGGCGCCCTTGAGCAGGCGGCGGTCGCGCTCCGAGAGCTCCTCGACGGCCGCCGCGAGGCGCGCCAGCGCCTGCTGGCGAGGCGTGGTGTCCTCGGCGGCGTCGACCGCCAGGTGGCTGGCGGCCTCCGCCGACAGGGCGTCCAAGGAGACGGTCTGGCTGCGCAGGCCGGCGCCGCGGCGGGCGAGGCGCCGGGCGCGCCGGCCCACGACCACCCCGATCCAGCTGGTGATCTTGCTCTCGCCCCGGTAGGTGCGCAGTACGCGTCCCTCCTCGTGCAGCAGCCAGGCCACGATCTCGTCCCGCAGGTCGGCCACCTCGTCGGGGCTGGGGAGGCGGCCGCCCCGCGTGGCGACCAGCGCCCGGCGGATCATGTAGTCGAGGAAGTTGCCGTAGCGGCGCAGGAACAGCTCCCAGGCGTCGTCGTCGCCGTCCGCGCAGCGCTGGAGGAGGCGGGTCTCCTCTGATGGTGTGGAGCTGGGAGCGGTCATGGAGCGAGGGGCGCGATTCTAGCCTGCGGGCTCGTCTCGCCCCGCCGGCAGGGGGCCCGGGGCGGCGGGATGGGGCCTCGAGCCAGGGGGAGGATGGGGCATTTCGCCGCCGGAGCGCGCGAGCGCCCAAGTTGGGGTTGACACCTCTCCGAGCGATATGTTCCTCTCTCGGGCCCAAACCTCGGGGTGGGCGTCTGCCTGGAGGGATGGGGAAGGGAACCGAAGGGGGCTTTCTGGCCGTCCCTTCGCTTTGCACCAAAAAAGGGGGCAGGATGTTCAGGAAGCTCTGCGCGTTCGCCGCGGTCCTGGGCGCCGTGTCGGCGACCGCCGTCGGCTGCATCTCGGATCACACCTACGGGTGCGAGAACACGACGGTCGTGGCTGCCGGTTCTCCGGAAGGCGAGATCTACACCCAGCATGGGTGCCCGGACCAGATCGTTCAGATCGGGAACCCGGTTGGACCCAACATCAAGCACTGGAACAAGTACTTGGTGGTCTACCGCATCGGTGAGGGGCACAAGCTCCTCGGCACGCTGATGCAGGAGGACCGCTTCAGCAACATCGCGTATCTGGTCGAGGGCGGCAAGGTCGTCAACGGCGGGTACGTGGGCGAGGGCAGCGGCTCGAGCCTCCTGATGGCGCTGAGCGGCGCGATGCACACCCGCGTGCGGGCCGGGTACGGCGGTGACGCCGGCTACTCCGGTCAGTACGGTGTTCAAGGTCGATAGGAACCCAGGCGCGAAAGGAAGCAATCCACATGAAGAAGCTGATTACGCTGACCGCTTTCGCCATCGCCGCCGTTGGGTTCACCGCGGTGACGAATGGCTGCATCTCCAACACCAAGTACGGCTGTGAGGTCACTGAGACCCTGGCTCCTGGCGCGAGCGAGGGCGAGGTGATCATGAAGCACGGCGCCCCGGACAACATCGTCTACCTGGGCACGCCGTACTACAACCCGCAGACCGGCGAGCGCGGCGAGGTCGACAAGTACCTCTACGAGTACCGCATCGGCGGCGGCACGACCCTCCTGGGCCTGCTGTTCGCGGACGACCGGTTCCACAACATCGCCTACCTGATCGAGGGCGGCCGCGTCATGGGCGGCGGCTACGTCGGTGAGGGCAGCGGCTCGATCATCCTGGGCGTCGACGGCGGCGTCATCGCCACCCCGCTCGGGACCATCGACATGCGCTTCGGTGGCTTCCTGCACCCGAAGGCTCGCGCTGGCTACGGTGGCGACGGCGCCCCCGGCGGCGGCGCGCAGCTGGGCGTGGCCGAGGGCTCGGGGAACAACTAGTTCTTCGATCTCTTAGGTTTTCGTTCACTGGAAGGGCGTCCCGGCTTCTGCCGGGGCGCCCTTCGGCGTGTACGGGCAGGTCGACGACTTCTTCTTTCTTCTCGTGCCCGTGCCCGTGCCCGTGCCCGTGCCCGTGCCCGAAACGTGCTCGTGCCCCGCCCCGTACGCGACGAGGCCAGGCGAGGACAAACTCGCCTGGCCTGCCTGATCGGGGATCCTCGTCGCTGCTAAACGGCAGGTCACGATCATGAGCGGTCGCTGCGAGGGCGGGTGGTAGCGCGCACAGGTGTCGACGCGACCGCTCATGATCGTGGCTGCCGTTTAATAGGGAGAGACGAGGAAGGGCTTTCATGCACCCAAGCCCGCGCCGGTTCGTTGGTCCGGCGGTCTTCGAAGCCATGACTCGACCTCGCGCATGAGGGCCTCGATGTCGGAGCAGCGGTGGTTGCGCGTCA
>JAWLGW010000354.1:0-6614 GCA_041690735.1 Planctomycetota bacterium | reverse complement strand
CATGGCCCCCGGCTACGCCGGCGCCGGCAAGCCCGATCCCTTCGGCGGCGACCTCGGCGGCGGTGACTTCGGCGCCGGCGAGATGACCATGGCCCCCGGCTACGCCGGCAGCGGCGCGGGCGGCCCGCCCGACCCCTTCGGCGCCGGCGAGATGACCATGGCCCCCGGCTACGCCGGCAGCGGCGGCGCCACCGACGACCTCATGCACCTCGAGGACCTGGCCGAGCGGACCATGGCGCCGGAGTACGCCGCCGGCGGCGGCCTGACGGCCCCGGCGCAGCCCCCGGCGAGCCCTCCCGGCTTGCCGGATCCCTTCGCGGATCCTCCCGAGCGCCCGCCTGCCCAGGGCGCGCCGCAGCAGCACGATCCCTTCCTCGACAGCGAGATCAGCTTCGACGGGCCCGACCTCACGCTGCCGCCCAGCTACCCCGGCGCCGGCGCCGCGCCCGCCGGCCAGCCGCTGGCCGATCCGTTCGACTTCGACATGCCCGAGGGCGGGTCCTCAGCCACCCCCGACACCCGCGCGGCCGAGGCCGCGGCGCTGGGTGTCGACCCCTCCGATCCCTTCGGCGCGCCGCTGCTCGACGACCCGGGCCCGGTCCCCGCCGGCGGCGCGGGCGACCTCGATGAGTTCCGCGCCGAGCGGACGGTGGTCGACCTCGACAACGACATCGACCAGCTCGATCAGCTCCGCAGCGACACCGAGGAGCTGCAGATCGACGACCTCGAGCCGCTCAAGTCGAGCTCCAGCGAGCTGGAGCCGGCCCCGGCGACCGCGCTCCCCCCGCTCCCCGCGACGCCGGCCGCGCCGCTGGCGCCGGCCGCGCCCGCAGCGCGCCCCCTGTTCGGCGTCCGCCGCGAGGAGGACGGGGCCACGATCTACGGCCAGCCGGCCGCCGAGGTGGCCGTCGACGCCGCCTCGGGCGTGGTGTTCGCGCCCGCGCGGGGCGACGGCGGCGCGTGGAGCGAGGTGCCCCCTGGCTTCGCGCGCCTGTCGGATGGCGCGGTCCTCGGCCGGGCCGAGCCGCTCGGCACGGGCGAGCTGCGGATGACGCGACCGGCCGCGGCGGTGGAGCCGACGGACGGAGCGCTGCGCCTCCCGCCGTTCCCCCCCGAGGTGAAGGTGGACCGCACCTCCGGCGCGGTGCTGGCGCCGGCCGGCCTGCTCCCCACCCTCCCCTGGCGGCCGGCGCGGGTGTACCGCGGCGAGGCGGGCGTCAGCTTCCTCCTCCCCGCCGGCTTCCGGTTCGAGGAGGACGGGACCTGCGTCCTCCCGGCGCCGGCCCCGGCTGGCGGCGAGCAGCAGGAGGGCGAGCGCCATCCGGAGCACGGCGCCGTCACCGCCCGGCTGCGCTACCTGGGCCTGGTCGAGTGGCAGTACGCCGACGGGTGGACCCGGCTCGAGCTCTCGCCCGAGGCCGAGCAGGAGGGCCACGTGCTGCTCCTGCCGGCCGCCGCCGAGCGGGAGGCGCCGCCGCCGCCGCTGGTGCGGGTGGAGCGGCGAGACGACGGCCGGCTGGCGATCCACCTGCCCCCGGACGTGCGGACCCACACCGATGGGCTGTGGTTCGAGCCGCCGATCGCCGAGGACGCCGACGCCCGCTGGGACGACGACGAGCCGCTGCAGGCGGCCATGGCCGCGCGCGACGCGGCGGTGGTCGACGCCCGCGAGTACCTCGGCGTCCGCGACGAGCTGTTCGCCGACGGGTGGCTGCGCCTGGCGCTGCCGCACGGGGCGGCGGTCGAGGCCGGCCGCGTGGTGCTGCCGGCCCGCTGCGCGGCCGGCGCGGATCCGGAGGTCCTGGGCGAGGTCGACCGGCTGCCCGACGGGCGCCTGGCGTTCGCGCTGCCGACCAACGCCGAGGTCCTGGGGCGGTACGTGCTGCTCCCCCCGGAGGGGACTTCGACCGCCGTGGAGCCGGCGGCGCCGCTCGCGGCCGCGCCGGCCGCCGAAGCCGCCGCGGTCGCCGAGGCCGCGCCGGCCGCCGAGGCCGCCGCGGTCGCGCCGGAGGTCGTCGCGCCGAGCGGACCGCCGTCGGTGCCCGAGCCGCCCAAGCGCAAGGTGTCGGCGCTCGACCGCTTCCGCAGCGGCAAGAAGCCGCGCGACGACACCATGGTCTTCGACGGCGTGCTGCGGCCCGACGAAGAGCCGCCGGCGCCGAGCGCCGAGGCGACCGACGAGGCGCCGGCCGCGGACGAGCAGCAGGCGAGCGAGGCCGACCCCGCAGAGCTCGAGGCGTCGGCTGCGGCCAGCGACAGCGAGCAGGCGAGCGCTCCGGAGGCCGCCGAGGAGCCCGCCGGGGACGCAGCCAGCGAGGACGCCGCGGACGCCCACGCCGCCAGCGACGAGGCCCCCACGGAGGAGGCCCCCGCCAGCGTCGAGGCGCCGACGGAGGAGGCCTCCGCCAGCGTCGCGCCGGAGCCAGCCGCCGAGGCTGCTGCGGACGGCGAGGGCGAGGCCGCGGCCGACGAGGGGGAGGCGAAGGCGCCCACGGCGAGCAAGTCGTCCAAGCGAAAGACGTCGCGGCGCCGCACCAAGCGGAGCAAGAAGAAGGACGCGGACGCCGAGGAATGAGCGGCCGGCGCGCGAAGTGGGCGGCCGCGGCGACCGCGGCGGCGGCGCTGCTCCTGTGGACCGCGCCCGCGCGCGCCGACGATGAGTCCCCGCTGGGCTACATCGAGATGCCCGCCTCGGAGGACGGCACCTGGGTGCTGGCCCACCCGCCCGGCTCGGGGCGCAACTGGGGCAAGCCGGTCTTCATCCGCTACCTCGTCGCCGTGGCGCAGGAGTGGCGACGGCGGCATCCCGACGGTCCGGTGCTCCGCCTGGGCGACCTCTCCAAGCCCGACGGCAGCGCGTTCCCGCCCCACAAGACCCACCGCGACGGCCTCACGGCGGACCTGTTCACCACCCGGCCCAAGAACATCTGCCACGTCGACTATCCGGACCAGGAGCTGACCCTCGAGCTGGCGCAGCTCCTGTACGACTACGGCGCCCGGCAGATCCTCTACAACGGGGACCTGGTGGTGGAGACCCTGCCGGTGGCGCAGAAGTGGCCCAAGCACGACGACCACTTCCACATCGTGATCGACCCGGCCCGGGTGCCCGCGGAGGGCGCCCTGATGGTCCTGCCCGAGCGGCGCCGCGCCGAGGGGACCTGGGTGGGCGCCGCCGACCTGAAGGAGGACCGCACCGGCCTGGAGCTGGCCTGGCGAGTCCTGGGGCAGGCCTCCCTCCGCAGCTACAAGGTGCTGGTCGACGACCTCGACGACGCCAACGGCGTCCTCCACGACTCGGGGCCGCTGCGCAGCCGGGACATGCGCTACGCGCTGCCGATCCCCCTCCAGCACGGGCAGCGGCTCCGCTGGCGCGTCGAGCTCGAGCTGCGCGAGGGCGAGCCGGTGGGCTGCTCCTGGCAGGGCTTCCAGGTCGACCTGCAGGCCCCCACGGTGACGCCCCTCGAGCCGGCGGACGAGGCCGACGTCGACGGGCCGCCGGTGCTGCGCTGGCGCTACCGCAAGGAGGGGGTGCCTCAGGCGAGCTACGCGATCGAGGTCGACCGCGACCCGAACCACCGTCGGATCTCGCACACCTTCGGCCCCCACCCGGGCGAGGCGACCTCGTTCCCGTTCCCCGGGGCGGCCCTGCGCCGCAACAAGGGCTACTACTGGCGGGTGGTGGTGAGCGACGCCCACGGCAACTCGGCGGCCACTCCCTGGCGCCGGTTCAAGACGTCGAGCGCCTACAAGGACCGCCCGGCGGGCGAGGAGGCGGGCGGCGGCAAGCGGGGCCGCGTCACCGCCAGCGCCCTCAACATGCGCGAGGGCCCCGGCACCGGGCACCCCGTCGTCGCGACCCTCTCCCGCGACACCGAGGTCCGCGTCCTCGCCGAGCGGGACGGGTGGCTGGAGGTGCTGGCGCCCGGCCCCAGCGGCGTGGTGCGCGGCTTCGTGTCGGCGCGCTACGTCGACGTCGAGTGATCGGACCGCCGCGACTCTCGAAACGTGCGGGCCAGCGACGACGGACCGCCAAGGCGCCCTGCCGGGCCAGCGACCCCGTCCACGAGCGCCAAGGAGGCTGCCTCACCGGAGCCACCGCCTCATCTCCAAAGGGGTAGGAAGCAGCTCCTTCTCGCTGCGGTACAGCGGCTGCTCCCGTGCGAGCTCTCTGTCTCTTTGGAGCTAGCGCTTCTTCGCCTTCCCCTTGCGCTTGGGCGGCTGGCGGAAGCCCTTGCGGACCGGCTGGGCCATGTGGCTCATGCCGGGCGGCGCCTCGAACTTGCACATGTACCAGTGCTGGCCGAGGGCCTTCATGTTCATCTTCTTGCCGTTGCGCAGCCGGTCGAGGTTGTCGGCCGTCGCCTCGTGCGACTTGAGCGCCTTCATGCCGCGGGTCAGGACCGCGATCGCCTCGTCCCGCTGGCCCTCCTTGGCCAGCATCCAGGCCAGGACGTTGTAGAGGATGGCCGACTTCTTGTTGAACTTGATCCCGTACTCGAGGGTCTGGCGGGCTTCGTCCAGCTTCCTCTGCCGGTACTGGATCACCCCCAGGATCAAGGGGGTCTCCGAGACCTTGGGGTAGCCCTGCTCCAGGTACTCGACCGCCTTCTTCTCGTCGCTGGCCCCGTAGTGCAGGATCCCGATCTGGGTGAACAGCTGCTTCTCCAGGAAGAACTGCCAGTTCTTGTAGGCCAGCGCCTTCTCGAACGACTGCACCGCCTGGGGCACGTTGCCGGCCTGGATCTGCCGCTGGGCCTGCTCGAGGAAGGGCGCGACCTTGTTGCTCACCTGCCGCGACAGGAGCATGAAGATCGGGAAGAAGGTGACGAGGCCCAGGAACGGCCCCAGGAAGTAGTGAGGGCGCTCGGGGATCAGCAGCAGGCTCAGGGTGAGCGGCACGCTGACGCCGAGGGCGATCAACAGGGAGTACACGGTCGGCGGGCTCCGGGTGGGGGGCTGGCCCCAGATCCTACTCGCCGGGGGCCCCGTGTGGTCTGCGGGCGCCTGCGGGGCGCCCGCCACGGTCACGAGCTCCCGTGACCGTGGGGGCGAGCCGCCTTCAATCCCAGGTGCCGAGCAGGTCGTCGAAGTCCATGCCGCGGTACAGGCACAGGCGCGCCCGGTCGTAGGCAGCGGCCGCCTTCTCGTGCGGCGGTCCGCCCGCCCCGCCGTCGGCCTCGGCCGCGACGGCGTCCAGGTAGTGGTGGATCCCGCCGGTGAGAAAGGCGAGGTCCTCGAAGCTGCGCGCCTCGAGGTCTGCGGGCGAGGCCAGCCGCACCAGCCAGCGCGCCTCCCGGCGCAGGGTCGCCACCTCGCCGAGGTCCCCTCCCGCCACGAGGTCGGTGTCGAGGGCCGCCTGCAGCGCCCGGGTGTCGAACCAGGGCGGCGCGACGCTCACCCCGGCCGCGAGCAGGCCGGCCACCAGGCAGTTGTCGCGCGCCTCCGCCCGGGCCCGCGCCAGGCGTTCGGCGTCGGTCACAGCCTCGCCAGGCCCTGCGGCGCGCGGGCTCGCCGCCACCCAGCACAGCGCGGCGGCGGCGAGCAGCGCCGCCGCCAGCGCGCGTCCTGGCGCGAGGCGCGGCGCTGGGCCGGCCGGCAGCGCGGGGAGAGGAGGCAGCTCGGGCTCGGGAGACCAGCGGGCGGAAGGGACGCAGGGGGGGACGCTCATGGGACACCTCACGCCGACCCCTCCGAGGCGCCCGGGGCGCGGCGCCCGCCCCTTCGCGAACGGCAGGCCGCTGCACAAGCGGCGCTCGCCGTCAAGCGACCGTGCGAGGTGCGTGTCAGCGTTGCCCGGACGGCGCGACCGCTCTATCCTCGCCAGCCGTTACGCGTCTCAGCGAGGGCGCGGAGGCCGCACTCTGAGCGTCACAGCGAGCTGCTCGCACTGCGCCTACACACGCCGGTTCTCGGCCGAGCTGGGCGGCAAGTACTATCGCTGCCCCAAGTGCCGCAAGGGCGTGATCGCCGTCCCCAGCGGCGCGGCGGAGGCGCCGGCTCGCCCCGCGGGCAGCACCTTCGAGCTCGACCTGCAGCAGCACGTCGAGCAGCACGTCCGGCGGCGGCGGCAAATGGCCGAGACGCAGGAGGCGACCCTGCTGGGGGAGACGGCGCTCGCCAGCGACGACGGGCCCCGCGACGACCCCAGCGAGCGGACCAGCCTCGACCCGGAGCGCCCGGCGGGGCGGGCGCTCGCCGACGCGGCGCCGTCCGCCGGCGACCCGCCCAGCGACCGGGCTGGGGGGCGCGGCAAGATCGCCACCGCCCGCCGGATCCTGGTCGAGTGCGGGCTGTGCGGCTTCCTGGTGCAGATCCCCGCCGAGTTCTTCGGCAAGACGGTCCACTGTCCCGAGTGCGCGGGGAACACCGTGTTCACCGAGTCGACCCTCGACCCGGTCAAGGAGGAGCTGCTCGACCGGCTGGCCCTCGAGACGAACGAGCGCCGGGCGCTGTTCCCCAGCGCCGCGACGGCGAGCGGCTGGGTGACGCAGAACGCCCTGCGCTCGTTCCTGATCGGCGTGGGGCTCGGCCTGGTGATGCTGGCGGCCCTGTGGGGCGGCCTGCGCGTGCACGGCGCCAGCCAGCGGGAGGCCGCCGTGGAGCGCGCCGCGGAG
>JAWLGW010000353.1:0-6615 GCA_041690735.1 Planctomycetota bacterium | reverse complement strand
CGCTGCGCCGGGAAGCCCTCCCTCTCGGGGATCGGCGACCAGTCGACGCGGTAGCGGCCCCCGCGCTGGCGGATCCGCAGGGGGGTGCGCCACACGGCCAGGGGCCGGACGGTGACCTCGTCCTCCAGCTCGAGGCGGCCGCTCTCGACCAGGGCGGCGCCCTCGCCGTGGATCACCACCGCCGGCTCCTTGGCCGAGGGCGGCACCTCGATCCGGTAGCGAAGCGCCTCTCCGTCTCGCTCGAGCCGCGCCTCGCGTACCACGGCCCGCACGGCGTCCACCAGGACCACCCGCTCGGCGGGGCCGATCACCCGACCGCGCACCACGGCCACCGGGGCGTCGGCCCGCAGCCACAGGGCCAGCGTGGCGGCCAGCCCTGCGCACAGCGCCAGCCCGATCGCCACCCGCAGCTCGCGCCGACGCCGGGCGGTGTCGCTCACGCGCTCACCCGCCTCCACCGCACCGGCGGCGCCTCTCCCGCCGGGTCCGCCGGCAGCTCCTCGAGGAGGTACAAGCCCTGCAGCCGCGCTCCCGCCAGGCGCGCCCGGTAGCGCGCGGCGCGGGGGGCGCCCTCCACGTCCTCGAGCTCGCCCCGGTCCCACAGGGCGACGCGGCCGCGCCCGCCCGTCAGCTCGCCCTCGTACTCGAGGTAGCGCAGCCGGTGGTCGAACGACCGGCGGCCGCTCGCCGCCTCCTCGGGCGGCTCCGCCAGCTGCAGCGTCACCAGCACCTCGCCCTCCTCGATCATGAGGTCGAAGTGCACCGCGCCCTCTCCGGTGGTGTGGCGCTGGACCGCGAACCTCCTCCGGGCCGCCACGGCGCCGCTCAGGCCGCCCCGGCCGGAGCGGCGAGGAAGGCCTCGTAGCGGCAGTCCGGGTGCCGGTCGCACACCACCGCCGGGGCGATCCCGGTGGTCTCCACCCGCAGCTCGTGGCGCTCGCAGCGGGGGCACAGGGGGCGGAGCGAGGGCCGCTCGGCGCCGGGCGGCAGGTCGCCCGCCTCGGCCCGCAGGGCGCGCACCGCCTCGGTGATCCGGTCCGCCGCCCGCTGGATCTCGTCCCAGGTGTTGCCCCGGCCCAGCGAGATCCGCAGCGACGAGCGGCTGCGCTCGAGGTCGAGGCCCATGGCGCCGAAGGTGGGGGAGGGCGCCTCCGAGCGGTCGTGGCAGGCGGGGCCGGTGGCGAGGAGCAGCTCGGGGACCCTCGCGGCCAGGGCCGCCCCCGACACGCCCAGGAAGGAGAGGTTGAGGGTGTTCGGCAGCCGGTCGAGGGGTCGGCCGTTGAGGACCACCCCAGGCAGCGCCCCGGCCAGCAAAACGTGGAGGGCGTCGCGCAGGGCGACCATTCGCTCCCCCGCCTCGACCATTCGGCTCCGCCCCAGCAGCAGGGCCGCCCCCAGGCCCACGATCCCCGCCGTGTTCTCGGTGCCGCTGCGCCGGCCCTGCTCGTGGCCCGCGCCGTGGAGCAGCGGCTCCAGGGCGACGCTCCGCCTCACCATCAGCGCGCCGACGCCCTTGGGACCGTACAGCTTGTGCGCCGCCACGGTCATGAGGTCGGCCCCCAGGAAGGGGAAGGCCGCCGGGATCTTGCCGACGGACTGGGCGGCGTCGACGTGCAGGGTCACCCGCCGCCCGGCGAGCACCTCCGCCAGCTCGTCCATGCGGTTGACGGTGCCGACCACGTTCTGGGCGTGCATGAGCGACACCAGCGCCGTGTCCGGCCGCAGCGCCGCCTGCAGGGCGTCGGGGGTGACCTGCCCGCCGGAGTCGACGGGCACCTCGGTCACCTCGAACCCCAGCGGCTCGAGGGCGCGGGCGGCCAGCGAGACCGAGGGATGCTCGGCGCCGCCGATCAGGACGTGCCGCCCCCGGTCGCGCAGCGCCCAGGCGGCGCCCTTGATGGCGAGGTTGTTGGCCTCGGTGCCGCCGGAGGTGAACACCACCTCGTCCCGGGCGCAGCCGAGCACCTCGCTGAAGGTCCGCCGCACCCCGTCGATCGCCGCGCGGGCCTCACGCCCCAGGCGGTGGCCGCAGGAGGCGTTGCCAAACCCCCCCCGCAGCCAGGGGAGCATGGCCTCGAGCACCTCGGGCGCCAGAGGTGTGGTGGCGTTGTGGTCGAGGTAGATCTCGTTCACTCCGTCCTCGTGCCCGTGCCCGTGCCCGTGCCCGTGCCCGGTTGCGTGCAGTTCGTGGCGCACAGGGTCTCCCGCCGCGCATCCCCCGTCAACCCGCCCGGCGCGGCGGTCAGCACCCCGGCTGTTGTAGCGAGGACCCGGCGATACGGAGCACCTCGCGCGGGTGCGATCGTCGCGAGACGTGGCAGGTGGACCGACCCGAGCCCCCCAGGAATCACGCTGTCCGCTGCCTCCTGCCCCGCAGCTCGCGACAGCCTGGAGGGCGAGGGCCCCGGAAACTACGCAGCCGCTTGAACGCGCCCCCCCCAACGCCTAGGCTCGTCCGCGGTCCCGAGGGCACCTTCCATGAGCGCCGCTGAGCCCGCCCCCGAGTCGGTCCACGTGCTGGTCGTCGAGGACGACGACCGCCTCCGCACGGTGCTCGAGCGCCTGCTCGCCGCCGGCGGCTATCGCGTCACCGCCGCCAGCAACGGCCGGGAGGCCCTGGAGGCGGTGGAGGGCGGCGGCGACTTCCAGCTGGTGATCACCGACATCAACATGCCGGAGATGGACGGCGAGACCCTCCTGCGCGAGCTGCGCGCCCGCGAGCTGGGGCTGCCGGCGATCGTCCTCACGGCGCGCAACGACCCGGCGCTGGTCACCGAGTGCTTCAAGAACGACGCCTACCGGTTCCTCAACAAGCCGTTCACCGGTGACGACCTGCGGGCGGTGGTCCGGGCGGCCCTGGTCGAGGCCGCCGAGCGGCCGGCCGGGGAGCAGGCCCGGATCGTGGCCGACGCGGAGGGGTGGGTCGAGCTGACCGCCCCCAGCCGCCAGGAGTACCTGGACCGGTTCCAGGACTTCACCGAGTCGCTGGTGGCGACCCGCCTCGACGAGCGGAGCAAGAACGAGCTCAAGATCGCCGTGCAGGAGCTGGGGCAGAACGCCATCGAGTGGGGCAACAAGCTGGACACCGGCCGCTCGATCCGCCTCTCCTACCGGCTGGAGCCCGACCGCCTGATGATCCGGATCGCCGACGAGGGCCCCGGCTTCGACCCCAGCGTGGTCCCCGACCCGACGGTCGATCCGATCGGCACGATCGAGCGCCGCGAGTCGACCGGCAAGCGGCCGGGCGGCTTCGGGATCCACCTGGCCCGGCGGGTCATGGACACCGTCTCCTACAACGAGACGGGGAACGTCGTGACCATGGAGAAGCGGCTGCGGGACTGAGGAGGGGCTCGTCGGATCGAGCAGGAGCAGCTGTCGCTGCAGCAGCGCACCCCCTCGCCAGGAGCTCGATCGAACACGGAATATCAACAATAATATCAATGAGAATATGAACGGTCGCTCGGTCGCGTCGTTTCTATTCTAATTCCCTGTTTGCTGTTGATGTTCCGTGTTCGATTCACCCATGGGCTGCCGCCGACTGCCCTACGCGCCCTCCCCCTCAAGCTGCCCCGCCTCCCTTGCCGAAAGGCAGGAGTGGACGGCGGCAGCGCCGGAGGAGGTTCGCGTGGCGAGGCGACGGAGCACCGGGCGGAGCGGGAAGGGCAGGCGCGGCAAGGGCGGCGGGGCGCGGTCCTGGGCGGCCGTGGGCGTGGCCGGCCTGGTCGGGCTGGGATACGTGGCGCAGCAGCGGCTGCAGGGCGGCGAGGCGGCCGCGCCGGCGCGGGCGCCGGTCGCCCTCAGCACGCCGGCCGCCGGCTTGGCGGGGCGCCTCCTGCCGGCGCCGGGCGGAGCCGCGGCCCCCGCGGCGGCGGCGACGGCGGGCGGCGCAGGCGCGGCGACGAGCGGCGCGGCGGCGCCCGGCGCGGTCCCCCCCGAGCTGGCCACGGCCTTCGCCCGCCTGGGCGAGCCGCACCTGGGGCCGCTGGTCGACCTGCGGCGGATCGCCCTCGAGTTCGCCGGCACGCCCGAGGCGGCGCGCGCCCGCGACGCCCTGGCGCGGGAGCGCGAGCGGGCCGCGGCGCGGGTGGCTCAGCTGGTGACCTCCGACCCCGAGGAGGCGCTGCTCGCCGCCACCCGGGCCTACGTCGCCACCCTCGACGCGGGGGTCCGCCGGCAGGAGCGGGAGGCGCTGCACGCCCTCAGCCAGCGCGCCCTGTTCGCCTACGACGGCCGGCGCCCCAGCCGCCTGGTCGCCACCTACACGGTCAAGAGCGGCGACTCCCTGTCGCGGATCGCCGCCGCCCACGGCAACGAGTTCCGCTGCCTGCAGCGGTTCAACGGCCTCCAGTCCGACCGTATCCGGATCGGCCAGCGGCTGGTCGTGCCCAAGGAGAAGGCCGACGTGCTGATCTTCAAGGGGGACTTCGAGCTGCTGGTGCTCCTGGGCGGCGCGGCGGTGAAGAGCTTCGACGTGGCCACCGGCCGCGAGGGGCGCACGCCCGAAGGCCGGTTCGTGATCGACACCAAGCTGATCGAGCCGGACTGGTACTCGCCGGACGGCAAGGTCTACCCCTACGGCAGCGAGGAGAACATCCTCGGCACCCGCTGGCTCGGCTTCGCCAACACCCCCGAGCACCAGGGCTTCGGGATCCACGGCACCAAGTTCCCCGAGTCGATCGGCACCGAGGCCTCCATGGGCTGCATTCGGGTCCGCAACGAGGACGTGGAGCAGGTGTACGACTACGTGTGCCTGGGGGCGAAGGTGCGGATCGTGCGGTAGAGCACGAACAGAGAACATGAACATGAACTGGGAACGGGGAATGAGGGGGTCGCGAGGCGATCCCTTCATTCCCCGTTCCCGTTCCTGTTGATCGTCGCGCCTCCCCGGGCCCGCGCCTGGCCGCCTCGTTCGGTTGGCCTTTTCCGTCCCATGCGCTAGGCTGCTCGCGGAGCCCCCAGCCGGGGGCGGGAGGGATTCATGGTCCGTCGCGAGCTGGTCACGAGCGCCTGCGGGCTGGCGCTGCTGGTGCTGTTCCCGTCCACCGGGCAGGCTCAGGGCGGCATGCCCCCGATCCCCGATCGGAAGGAGATCGAGCGCCGGATCAAGGAGGCCATGCCCAAGCTGCTGGAGCAGAGCCCCGAGGAGACGGTCGAGGTCAAGGGGATCTGCAAGCTGACCTACAAGGCGATCCCCACCGAGCCCAAGAAGATCGCCAAGGCGCTGGGCCAGGAGATCGCCGGCAACCAGAACGTGCCGCAGCAGCAGATCGACCAGTACATCGGCATGTTCCAGAACGAGATCACCGAGGCCCTCAACCAGCTCATGAAGGACGTGGGCAAGCTCGAGGTGACCAAGGAGTTCAAGATCAAGTCCAAGAAGGTCCCGGTGGGCGAGCACCGGCTGGGCCTGATCTTCGACGGCGAGCGGCCGGTCGCGATCCGGATCTTCAACGAGGACGAGGAGAAGCTGGAGAAGCCGATCGACGTGCGCCTCAAGACCCGCGCGGTCGACCTGCAGGAGCAGCTCAAGATCGAGATGAAGGAGCCCGAGAAGCAGAAGGAGGGCAAGGAGACGTTCGAGTTCCGCCTCTCCTGCGTGCGGTTCCTGGCCAAGAGCGCCAAGATCAAGGCGTACTAGCGCGCTCCTAGCCTCCCGCGCCGCTCACCAAGACCGCCAGGTAGCCGGCGTAGATCGCCAGCAGCGCGCCGCCCTCGAGGCGGCTGATTCGGCTGCCGGTGAACACGATCGGCAGGCAGAGGGCGAACAGGACCGCCATGAGCGGGCCGTCGCGGACCAGGATCGCCCGCTCCACGTCGAGGGGGGCGATCGCCGCGGTGGCGCCCAGGATCCACAGCAGGTTGAACACGCAGGAGCCGATCACGTTGCCCAGCGCGATGTCCGGCTCCCGCCGGCGGGCGGCGACCACCGAGGTGGCGAGCTCGGGGAGGCCCGTGCCCGCGCCGATCACGGTGAGGCCGATCACGGTCTCCGACACGCCCAGGGAGCGGGCGATCGTGACCGCGCCCCCCACCAGGAGCTCCGCACCGCCGCCCAGGAACACGACCCCGCCCACCAGGAGCAGCAGGCTGAGGGGCAGGGGCGTGCTGGCCACCTGCTCCGCGCCCTCGCCTGCGACCAGGTCGCCCGCGAACTCGGCCTCCAGCTCGGGCGAGGCGGCGACCTCGCGCTTGCTCATGACGTAGGCGCCCCCGGTGTAGAGACCGGCCAGCGCCAGGGCGATCAGCGCCTCGAGGCGAGACAGGTGCCCTGCCGGCTCGCCTTCGGCGGCGCCGCCGGTGGAGGCGGCCCACAGGAACAGGGCGCCGACGCCCACCAGCAGGGGGACCTCGCGGCGAATGATCGCCCGCTGGCAGGCGATCGGGTGGATCAGGGCGGCGACGCCCAGGATCGCGGCCACGTTGAAGATGTTCGAGCCGACGACGTTCCCCACCGCCATGCCGGCCTTGTCGGCCAGGGCGGCGCGCACGCACACCACCAGCTCGGGGGCGCTGGTGCCGAAGGCCACCACCGTCAGCCCGATCAGGAGCGGCGACAGGCCCAGACGGAGGGCGATCGCGGCGGCGCCGCGCACCAGGCCCTCGGCGCCGGCGGTG
>JAWLGW010000352.1:0-6625 GCA_041690735.1 Planctomycetota bacterium | reverse complement strand
CACCCGTGTATATATGATAACTATTTCGGTTTTTATATACTTATACATTTTTCAAGTTGAAGTTGAAATATGTATGGTTATTTCTGCTTCGTCCGTTTATCAACCCACTACCAATCCTTAAACGGCCGTTTCACCAGGTTGGAGTTGAAGTAGCGCGCGTCGCCCGTCACCTCCTCGCCCGCGCAGGGTGGCGGCACGAGGTAGGCCGCCTCGGCCTCGCTCTCGACCAGCACGAGGCCGGCGTTGGGGCCCTGGTGAACGTCGATCGTGTAGGCGAGGCCTTGGTGTTCCGTGCGGAGCTTGCGCTTCTCCAACAGACTTCCAGGCAGGCGAGCCTGCAGGTCGTACTCGCTCCGATCGAGGTACACGTTGACCAGCGGCTCGGCGCAGGGGCCGGTCTTGCCGTACTTCTTGGCCAGCTTGAAGACCTCGCGGGCGTCGCGGATCCCCGTCAGCCGGCGCAACCGCAGCCGGGTGCCCGTGAGCTACAGGTCGCGCACCTGCCAGCCGTCGAGGGGGTCGAGGTCGGGGAGCGCGTCCAACTTGGCGCGCCAGCGGCGCTCGATCTCGAGGCGGGAGTATTTGGGAAGCTCGCCCACGCTCAGGCCAGCGCGCGCGCCACCGCGGCAGCGAGGGCCTCCACGTCGCTCTCGCGCTCCCCGCCCTCCCGCACCCGCGGCGCCCAGACCGCGCCCGGAAAGGTCGGGTCGTCGCGCCAGCGCGGGATCACGTGCCAGTGGACGTGCGGGACCATGTTCCCCAGGGAGGCCAGGTTGACCTTGTCCGGCCGGAGCACCTCGCGCAGGGCCGCCTCCACCGCGAACACCGCCTCCATGACCCGCTGGCGGGCGACGGGCGGGAGGTCGGTCATCTCTTCCACGTGCGCGCTCCAGATCACACGGCAGAAGCCGGGGAAGCCAGGTTCGTCGGCGAGGATCACCCGGCAGGCGTCGTCCTGCCACAGGACGTGCTCAGGTGCCGGACGGCATAGGGGGCAGGCGGTGGTCATGAACGGGGCCCAATCGGCTCAGGGGGCTGGTTCCAAGGAGGCGTCGTAGTAGCGCAGGACGTAGGGCTTCTCTGGCTGCTGGTCGGGACGAGGCCACTCATCGCCGAAGAACGCCACGTAGCAGTCGTAGATCCCCTGATCGTTCAGCCAGGTGCAGAGCACCACGCCCTTCTCCTCCGCCACGCCGCCCCGATCGTCCGAGCTCCGCCGCACGACCCGATCGCCTGGCTTGAACCTGGGGCTCATACTGGGCGCCCTCCTGCTACGCCGCCTCTTCGCTCTGCAGGCGGTACAGCTTCCAGTACAGCCCCCGCTGCGCCAGCAGCTCCTCATGGGTGCCTTGCTCGCGGACCTGGCCCTTGTGGAGGACCACGATCCGGTCGGCGCGCTTGATCGTGGACAGGCGGTGGGCGATCACCACCGCGGTGCGGTCGTGGAGGAGGTGCTCGAGGGCGTCCTGGATCCGCTCCTCGGTGTGGCCGTCGATGTTGGCGGTGGCCTCGTCGAGGATCAGCACGTCGGGGTCGCTGGCGAGGGCCCGGGCGAAGGAGACCAGCTGGCGCTCTCCCGCGGAGAGGTCGTGGCCCCGCTCGCCCAGGACCTGCTGGTAGCCGCGGGGGAGGTCGGCGGCGATCTCGTCGGCGTGGACGGCCCGGGCGGCGGCCACCACCTGGTCGGTGGAGACGCGGTCCGGGTCGAGGGCCACGTTGCGCTCGAGGGTGTCGGAGAACAGGAAGGTCTCCTGGGGGACGTAGGCGATCCGGGCCCGCAGGTCGCGGGAGCGGAACCGGCGCACGTCCTCGCCGTCCCACCGGACCGCCCCCTCGGTGGGGTCGTAGAACCGACCCAGCAGCTTGACGATCGTCGACTTGCCGGCGCCGTTGGCGCCCACCAGGGCCACCGTCTTGCCGCGGGGGATCTCGAGGTCGAGGCCGTGCAGCACCTGCTCGCCGGTGGCGTAGCGGAAGCGGACGCCGTCGAAGCGGAGCCCCTCGCGCAGGGGGGCGATCGGGAGGGGCTCGGCCGGCTCGGGGAGCTCGTCGGTCTCGTCGAGGAGGGTGAAGATCTTCTCGGCCGAGGCCAGGGCCGTCTGCAGGATCGTGTACCGCCCCGACAGGTTGTCGACGGGGGCGTAGAAGCGGTCGATGTAGTCCACGAAGGCGACCACCAGGCCGACCGAGGCGAAGCTGGCGACCCAGTTCCCCAGCACGGCCCACAGGAGCAGGGCCACCGTGAGGACCTGGGCCAGCTGCACCACGGCCGACAGGACGCTCGCCAGCCACACCCCCTTGAGCGACTCGGAGCGCAGCGCGTCGTTGATCTCCCCGTACTCGCCCCGGTTCACCTGCTCGCGGCAGAAGGCCTGCACGATCACCATGCCCACGATGCTCTCGTTGAGGTAGGTGTTGAGGTGCGTGTTGCGGTTGCGGATCGCCCGGAACAGGCGGCGCATGCCGCCGCGCAGGTAGGCCAGGCCGCCGATCAGGAACGGCAGCAGGCTGAACGACACCAGGGCCAGGCGCCAGTCGAGGACCAGCATGGCGACCACGATCCCCACCAGCAGCACGGTGTCGGCGATCACCGACACCAGGCCCGAGGAGATGAACTCGTTGAGCGACTGCACGTCGCTGGTGAGGCGGGTGAGCACCTTGCCCTGGGGCGTGCGGTCGAAGTACGAGGTCGACAGCGTCACCACCCGATCGAACAGCCGGGTGCGAATGTCGCGCATGGCCCGCTGCCCGACGAGCTGCACTACCGTCGTCTGGCCGAACTCGAGCAAGGCCTGGAGCATGACGAGGCCCAGGTAGGCGGCGGCGTACAGGCCCAGGGCCTCCACCTGCCCGGCCTTGATCGGGCCGTCGATCGCGCCCTTGAGGAGGATCGGCAGCAAGAGCTGCACCCCCGCCACCGCCGGGAACAGGATCAGGGCCGCGACCAGCAGCCCCTTGTGGGGGAGCACGAACCGGAGCAGCCGCCACAGGAGGTCCGACTCGAACCTCCCCTTCCCCTCGTACTCGTCCTTGGGCTTGGCCCGGGCGGCGCTCACGAGGCCTCCAGGATCTCGCTCTGGAGGCGCTGCCGCTCGTGCATGCGCCCGAACTGCGAGCCGGCCTCCTCGAGCAGGGCCTGCGGCGCGCCCCGCTCGACCACCCGCCCGGCGTCGAACACCAGCACCTCGTCACACCCCAGCAGGGTGGCGGTGCGGTGGGCGGCCACCAGGACGGTGGTCTCGGCCATGACCTCCCGCAGGTTCGCCAGCACCGCCACGGCGGTCTCGGCGTCCACCATGGACAGGGCGTCGTCGAGGAGCAGGATCCGGGGCCGGATCAGCACCGCCCGGGCGATCGCCAGCCGCTGGCGCTGACCGCCCGAGAGGGTGACGCCCCGCTCGCCCACCAGGGTCTCGAGGCCCGCGTCGAGCTGGTCGAGGTCCTTGTGGAGCTCGGCCACCCGCAGGGCCTCCTCCACCGCGGCTCGGTCGGCGTCGGGCGCCCCGAAGGCCACGTTCGCCTCCAGGCTGAGGGAGAACACCGCCCCGTCCTGGGGCACGAACCCGATCCCCTGCCGCAGCGCGGCGAGGTCCCAGGCCTCGATCGGCACCCCGTCCACGCGCACGGTCCCGGGCGGCGCGTCGAGGAAGCGAGGGAGCGCCCGCAGCAGGGTGCTCTTGCCCGAGCCGATGCGGCCGGTGAGGCCGAGCACCCCGCCCGCCGGCACCTGCAGCGACACGTCCTCGAGGGCCAGGCGCCGCTCGCCCTCGCCCTCGCGCGGCTGCGGGTAGCGGTAGCTCAGGCCGGCCACCTCGACCGCGCCCTGCACCGGGCCGGTGGCCCGGGGCTCCGCCGGCGGGGTCACCGCGATCGGAGCGTCGAGCAGCTCGTCGAGGCGCTCCACCGAGGCCATGCCCCGCTGGAACAGGCTCAGCACCCAGCCCAGGAAGATCGTGGGGCGCAGCACCATGGCCATGACCGACAGGAACAGGGCCAGGTCGCCGTAGGTCATCTCCCCCCGGGCCACCCGGGCGCCGCCCAGCCACAGGAGCAGGCAGGTGCCGATCCCGCCGGTGAGGGTGGCGGCGATCCCGATCCCGCCCCGGGCCATGGCCTCCTTCATGCTCTGGTCGAGGTAGCGCTCGTTGCTGCCGGCGAAGCGCGCCGCCTGCACCTCCTCGAGGGTGAACGCCTTGACCACCTCCATGCCGGCCAGCGTCTCCTGCAGGTGGCTGGTCAGGTCGTCCATGGCCTCCTGCGCCCGGCGGGCGAAGCCCTTGACCCGGGTCGCCGCCCACATGGTCAGGCCCGCCAGGAAGGGGTACGGCAGGAGCAGCAGCGCGGTCAGCTTGGGCGAGATCGTGAACAGGTACGGGACCGCGATCCCGAACATGAACAGGGCGTTGAAGGTGTACAGCATGCCCGGCGCGGCGACCGCCTGGGCGATCTGCACGTCGCCGGTGGCCCGGTTCATGATCTCGCCGGTGGGGAAGCGCGAATACAGGGCGGGGTCGGCGGCCAGCAGCTTGTCGTACAGGCGCCGCTTGAGGTCGCGCGCCAGGTGGCGGCCCGTCCCCAGGATCACCACCCGCGAGCCGGTGCGGGCCAGCGCCAGCACCGCGGCGGCGGCGATCAGCGCGACCGCGTAGCTGGTGGGGGTGCCGAGCAGGCCGCCGAGGCGGGCGGCCGGCGCCGGCCCGCCGCCGCGCAGCGCCACCAGGGCGTCGACGGCCCCCTTGATCAGCCACGGCACCGACAGGCTGAGGGCGTTGGTCGCCAGCAGCAGGCCCAGACCCCACGCGTAGCGGCGGCGGTAGGGGCGCAGGAGTCGCAGGTATCGGCGCAGGGCGACCATGAGGGGCGGGATTATAGGGGGCGCCTGCCAGGCCGCCCCGCGTCGGCGAGGCTAAGTGAGGGGGCACGATTCCGAGTCGCTCGTCGCGCGGCACCTAGCGGTTAGCAGTTAGCCCTTAGCTGTTAGAGCTGTCGCTCCTCGAGAGCGCTCCTCGCAAGCGGCCTGGACAAGGCGCGACAGCAGCTAACTGCTAACCGCTAACTGCTAACCGCTCGTGCCCGGATCAAGCCGAGCAGCAGCGCAGCGAGCCGGGCGGGAGAGAAGACGACGCCGAATCGTGCCCCCTCATTTAGGCCGGGGCGCGGTTGGGAGCCGGAGCGCCCTCCCCCTCGACGCGCCCCTCACGCCCACCCTCGTCCTCGTCCAGCCTGAGCTTGATCTGGCTGGGCGGCACCCGCAGCACCAGGTCGTCGTCGGGCTTGAGGGTGTAGAACTCGCGGAACATGACGGTGTGGAACTTGACGCGCACCCAGGAGAAGAACATGAGGCCCAGGTTGGTCCAGGCGACCTTGACGTCGCACAGCCAGCCCAGCCAGCCGCCGGTCTGGAGCACCTCGCCCACCCCGAAGGCCACCCCCAGCCACAGGGCGGCGGCGACCGCCGCCCACTGGGTCAGGGCCAGCTCGAGGTTCTTGAACTCGGGGATCCGCATGCGGTGCCAGTCGATCAGCGTGAGCGGCCACAGCAGCAGGCACGGCAGCGCGAACAGGAACCCCAGGGTCAGCGACTTGAACAGCCCCTCCACCCAGCCCGCCTCGTGGCGCAGCCCCAGCTGGATCGGCGCCGAGATCAGGAACCCGAAGGCCAGGTAGCCGAAGGTGTAGCGAGCGTGCAGCAGCACCACCTTGGTGAGGAGGCGGGTGCGCTGCAGCTCGGCGTCCAGGAACCGCCAGTTGCGCTCGGCCTTGTCCCGGCGGCCGGCGGCCCAGGCCTTGAGTCGCGCGAAGCGGCTCGCCGACGCCGGCGCGGGCTCCGCCGGGGACTCGGGCGCGACCTCAGAGGCAGGCTCGGCGGGGGCGCTCGGCGGCTCCGGGACGTCGTCGGGCTCCATGGGAGCCGAGTCTAGCAGCGCGGCGTTCGAAGCGTCTCGCGGGCTCCCCCGGCTCAGAGTGGGTTCAGCTGTTTGCCGAGACCCCCGACAGCTCCTGGCAGCGGCGCCACAGGGCCTCGTTCTGCTCGCGATCCGAGTACTTCTCCCGCCGCTGCACTCGGTCGGCCCACCACCCGCCGCTCACCCCCTCCACCTCGGGGCTGGCGGCGAGGTACACCGCGGTGTCGGCGCCCTCCGCGGGCGTCCGGCCCCGGAGCTTGAAGAAGGCCTTCCCCGCCAGGCCGAACAGGCCGCGGCCGTCGCGGGCGATCTCGGTAGCGACCACGCCCGGGTGCAGCGCGTTGATCGTGACCCCGCTGCCCTGCAGGCGCTCGGCCCGCGCCTGGGCCAACATGCGGTTCGCCTGCTTGCTCTGGGCGTAGGCGTCGGTGCCGCTGTACCGGCGCCGCTCGAAGGACAGGTCCTCCATGTCGAGGGAGTGGGCCATCTTCGAGGCCACGTCCACGATCCGGGCCGGGGCGCTCGCCTTCAGCCGCTCCTCCAGCAGGTTGGTCAGCCGCCAGGGGCCGAGCGCGTTGGTGGCGAAGGTGAGCTCGATCCCCTCCTCGCTGGTCTGGCGGGTGGTGAGCCAGGCGCCCGCGTTGTTGACCAGCACGTCGAGGCGGTCGTGGTCGCGCAGGAGCCCCTCGGCGAAGGCCTCGATCGAGGCCGGCCGCGAC
>JAWLGW010000351.1:0-6657 GCA_041690735.1 Planctomycetota bacterium | reverse complement strand
GCCAGCCCCATGATCGCCTTAATGCGGGTCTACTTGCCCTGGCCGTTGCGCCCGGCCAGGGCCGCCCGCTGGCCGCGGGAGATGCGGAACGAGACCCCGTCGAACAGGGGCGCGTCGGCCAGGCGCAGGGTGAGTCCGTCGACCTCGAGCATTTCGACCTTTCGGAGGGCTGCAGCGAGGGCGTATTCTAGCGGCGTCTCGCCACACGCCAGCCGCGGGGTGAGGCGCACCGGGGCGACGGGAGCGTCCATGAAGCAGGCGGTGCCGGAACGACTGCAGATCGCCACCACGGCAGGCCGCTGCCCGTACTGCCACGACTCGGTGCCGGTCGCGGAGCGCGCCGCCTGCGCGGCCTGCCTGGCGCCCCACCACCAGGAGTGCTGGCGCGAGCAAGGCGCCTGCGCCGCCTGCGGCGACGCCCGGGCCCTGGTGCCGGAGGTGGGGGCCGCCGGCGCGGACGACCTGGTCGACGAGGACCTGCTGGGGGTGGCCCAGGCGGGGGCGCGCCTGCAGGTCCACCGCTCGGTGCTCCTCCGCCTGGTGAGCGAGGGCGCGCTGCGGGCGAAGACCATCGATGGCGAGCTGGGGTTCGACCCGGCGGACCTCGACGCCCTGCGCCCGCGGCTCGACGAGGCCCTCGACGGGCTCGGCGGCGAGGAGGAGTGGCTCGACGTCACCGCCGCCGCGGCCCGGCTGCGGCTGTCGCCGAGGGACGTGCGCCGCCTGGTGGGAGTGGGAGGCCTCGACGGCCGTCAGCAGGCCGGGGTCCTGACCGTCCGGGCCCGCCATGTCCAGACCCTGGCAGGCGACCGGCTCTACATGCGCTCGCTCCTCGGCGCCGATCGCCGCCGCCGCACACGCTCCCGGAGCGTGGTCCAGTTGGCGCTCCTCACCGGCATCGCGGCCGGCGCTGGCGAGACCTTCGGGCTCGGCGGGGGCCTGGCCGCGGTCGTCGCCTGCGGGATCCTGTACGCCCTGGTCACCCGGCTCCTGCGCCGCTCCTGAGCCGCCCCGCCCCCGCCTGCCCCTGGCCCCTCGCGTCCGGCTTCCGCCCCGCTACACTGGCCGCCTCCCCACCTCAGGAGCCAGGCCATGTCCAGCGACTTCGGATCCGACCGCACCGGCGAGGCCCTCGAGCAGCTGTGCGCCGACACCCTGCGCGTCCTCGCCATGGACGCCGTGGAGGCCGCCGGCTGCGGCCACCCCGGCATGCCCATGGGCATGGCCGACGCCGCCCACGTCCTGTGGAGCGAGTTCCTCACGATCGACCCCACAGACCCCAAGTGGATCGGCCGCGACCGCTTCGTGCTCTCGGCGGGGCACGGCTCCATGCTCCTGTACGGCCTCATGCACCTGGCGGGCTTCGAGGACGTGTCGCTGGACGAGGTCAAGCGGTTCCGTCAGCTCCACAGCAAGACCCCGGGCCACCCCGAGAACTTCATTACCCGCGGCGTCGAGACCACCACCGGCCCCCTGGGCCAGGGGATCAGCAACGCGGTGGGCATGGCGCTGGCCGAGCGCCACCTGGTGGCGCGGTTCCCGGCGGCGGCCGAGGTCCTGGCCCAGCGGACGTTCGTGATCGCCAGCGACGGCGACCTCATGGAGGGCGTGGCCTCGGAGGCCTGCAGCCTGGCCGGGCACCTGGGCCTGGGGCGGCTGGTGGTCCTGTACGACGACAACGAGATCTCGATCGACGGCCGCACCAGCCTGGCCTTCAGCGAGGACGTGCTGAAGCGGTTCGAGGCCTACGGGTGGCTGACCGACCGGGTGGACGGCCACGACCAGGCCGCGGTGCGCGAGGCCCTCTCCCGGGCGGTGGCCCAGGAGGAGAAGCCGGTCCTGATCTCCTGCCGGACGGTGATCGGCAAGCCGGCGCCCAACAAGCAGGACACCGCCGGCGTCCACGGCAGCAAGCTCGGCGACGCGGAGCGCACCGCGACCAAGGAGGCCATGGGCTGGCCCCAGCAGCCCTTCCTGGTCCCCGACGCGGTCCGCCGCCGGTGGACCGAGCGGCGCGAGGCCTGGCAGCAGGCGCGCGCCAAGTGGGACGCCGCCTGGAAGCAGGTGGAGGCGAAGGCGCCCGAGGAGGCGCGGACCCTCCGCGGCTGGTTCGCGGGCGAGGTCCCCGACCTGTCGCAGGTCGAGTGGCCCGCCTTCGAGCCGGGCAAGGCGATCGCCACCCGCTCCTCGAGCGGCAAGGCCCTGCAGGCCTTGGCCGCCGCGGTCCCCAACCTGATCGGGGGCAGCGCGGACCTCACCGGCAGCAACAAGACGTACATTGACGCCAGCGGCGACCTGTCCCGCGAGGACTACGCCCAGCGCAACCTGCGCTACGGCGTCCGCGAGCACGGCATGGGCTCGCTCATGAACGGCATGGCCCTGCACGGGGCCTTGATCCCCTACGGCGGCACCTTCCTGGTGTTCTCGGACTACTGCCGCCCCGCGATCCGCCTGTCCGCCCTCATGAAGCTCAAGGTCGGCTGGGTCATGACCCACGACAGCGTGTTCCTGGGCGAGGACGGCCCCACCCACCAGCCGGTGGAGCACGTGGCGGCCCTGCGGGCGATCCCCAACCTGCAGGTGATCCGCCCGGCCGAGGCGACCGAGACCTGCATGGCCTGGCGCCTGGCCCTCGAGTATCAGGGCCCCTCGGTCCTGTGCCTCACGCGCCAGGACCTGCCCACCTTCGACCGGAGCGCGCTGGCCCCGGCCGAGGGCGCCCTCAAGGGCGGCTACACCCTGTGGGAGCAGGGCGGCGCCCCCGAGCTGATCCTCATGGCGACCGGCTCGGAGGTGGAGCTGGCCCTCGAGGTGGGACGGACCCTGGCCAGCGAGGACGGCCTGGCGGTGCGGGTGGTCTCGCTCCCCTGCTGGGAGGCCTTCGACCGCCAGGGCGAGGCCTACCGGGAGGCGGTCCTGCCGCCCTCCTGCGGCGCCCGGGTCTCGATCGAGGCCGGCGTCACCTACGGGTGGGAGCGCTACACCGGCGACCTGGGCCTGCGGATCGGGATCGACCGCTTCGGCGCCTCGGCCCCCGACACCGACCTGGCGGAGCTGTTCGGCCTCACGCCCAAGCAGGTGCTGAGCCGGGTGCGGGAGTACCTCAAGGACTCGGTGCTGCGGGCGTAGTGTGGTTTGCGGGGGGGCTTCGCCCCCCGAGGCTGTCGTAATGGAGGGGAGCTTGCTTCTCTTGCGTGCCCGTGCCCGTGCCCGCGGGGTTTCGGGCACGGGCACGGGCACGGGCACGGGCACGAAGGAGGTGTCCCTGCGTTTCGCGACAGCCTCCCCCCACATTCCCCCCCGAGAGGCTCCGGGACGGCGCGCGCTGCTCCTCCTTTTGGGAGAGGCGACCGCGGTCTCCGAGAGGTCCGCGCGCGCCGCCCCTCCGCCCCACCTCGCGCACGGGCTCGCTCGGGGATGGTCCAACTGCCCCGCCTCGACAGGGCCCGCACCCGCGCGAGGTGCTCCGACTCCGCCGGCTCGCTTGCGACAGCCTCGCGTGCCCGGACGCGTGACGAGGCCTACGGCGTGTTCAGGAACAGCAGCGGCGTCTGGCCGCGGCGCAGGAACAGGACGTCCGGCGCCAGGTCGCCGTTGAAGTCGCCCACCGTGAGGCCCAGCGAGTCGGCGGGCGTGGCGGCGACCGCCGGCAGGTTGGCGGTCCCGTCGGACAGGACGCCGCCGCGGTTCATGTACAGCCGCTGCCCGGCCCGCAGGTTGGAGCAGAACACGTCGAGGTAGCCGTCGGCGTCGACGTCGATCAGGCGGAGGGCGAAGCTGGCCTCGCTGTGCTGCGGCACCTGGTTGGCCGCGTCCTCGAACTGGGTCGCCCGCCACAGGAGGAGCGAGTTCGGCTCCCCGGCCGGCGGCTGCCCGCCCGAGGGGGCGCCCTCGTTGGCGACGAACAGGTCCATGGCGCCGTCGCCGTCGAGGTCGGCCGCGGCGACGGCGGTCCCGTAGCTGCTCAGGCTCGCCGGCAGCAGCGTAGCCGTGGCGTCAGTGAACCGACCGGTGCCGTCGTTGAGGAGCAGGGTGTGGGTGCCGCCGAAGTTGGCCACGAACAGGTCCAGGTCGCCGTCGCCGTCGACGTCGAAGAAGGTGGCGTCGAGGGAGTCGTCCGCCTTGGCGGGGACGCTGCCCGCTGGCGCCACCGCGAAGTCGCCCGAGCCGCCGTTGAGGAGCAGCACGTTCTGCCCCCTGCTGGGGGTGGCCTGGCCGGCGCGGGACAGGAACACGTCCGAGTCGCCGTCGCCGTCCGCGTCGCCGATCGCCAGCTTGTAAGCGTAGGCGTCGTTCCCCTGCAGGATCTCGGCGGCCAGGGTGAACACCCCGGCCCCGTCGTTGAGGAACAGCCGCACGGGCTCGAAGTTGGCCGAGAACATGAGGTCGTAGTCGCCGTCGCCGTCGGCGTCGATCAGGCGGACGTCGGTCGCCTCCATGGTCAGGGTGGGGAAGGCGCCCGGGCGCTCGACGAACCCGGCCGCGCCCTCGTTGAACAGCACCCGCGAGGGGCCGCCGTTGACCGCGATCACGATGTCGACGTCGCCGTCCCCGTCGAGGTCGCCGGCGTCGGCGCCGTAGTCCCGCTCGGCGCTGGCCGGCAGCAGGTGCGAGGCGTCGGTGAACACGCCGGTGCCGCCGGCGAACCCGCCGGGGGTGGCGCCGCTGGCGGCGCTGCCGCTGGTGGTGTTCCCGCCCGCGCTCGAGGCGGGCGAGGGCGCGGCGCCCGACCCGGAGGGCAGCGCGCCGGTGGGGGTCGTGGTCCCCGTGGTCCCGCTGGTCGCCGGCGCGGCGGTGGAGGACGAGGTGGTGCGCTTGCCGCTGGAGCAGCCAGCGAGCAGGGCGAGGGTGAGCGAGCCGGCCACGAGGGCGGCGGCGCGAGAGGAGAGGCGCATGGGGTGACTCCTTCCGGTGCCACCCCTCATGCATCGCGGGTGCCGTCTCGGCAGCTCAAGAGAGCGCGGGACTTGCGACCGTCGGAACCGCCCAATGATGGGAATCGGAAAAGGAGCGAGACCGGAGTGAACCGGCCCCGGAGTCGAAGCGGCCGGCGAGACGCCCGCCGGAGCACGCCCGCGGGGGGGTCGGCGGAGCGCCGGCCTCCCCCGCGAACGGACGCGGCTACTTCACGACGACGTGCACCGGCAGCGTCACCGTGCGGGCGACCTGCTCGCCGCCCTCGTCCTCGTAGTAGGTGACCGTCACCTCGAGGGGCTTCAGGGCCCCCTTGCCCGGCTTGACGGTGAAGGAGCGCTCGACCCCGTGAGGCCACTTCCCCTTCCAGTCGCCCGGCTCCTGCCGGCCCCACTTCACCCGTCCGCCTGCGTCCCCGAGCTTCAGCTCGGGTCGCTTGGCCGCCAGCGTCTTCCCCTGGCGTGGCGCGACCTCGACGCGCAGCTTCCCGCGCGCCCGCTTCCCCTTGCCGTCCACCTCGACCGTGGCGCGGAGCTGCGCGGCGTCGGTGGTGGCGAGGGCGCCGGTGGAGACGATGGTGGAGCCGCCGTACTTGCGCTGCTTGGTCAGCTGCCCCAGGAGCTGCTCGGGGCGGACCTTCTCCGGGTCGTACTGAACGGTGGCGCGCTTGGCGCGGAAGTCGATGTCAACCTGCTTGGTGGCGGGCCCTGCCAGGGCCGCCTTGACCTGAGGCGGTCAGCCCCCCGCTCAGGTCATGCCGGGCACGGCGATGTCCGCCGTGCCCGTGATCTCGGCCGCGGGCGCGGGCGTCTCGTCCGCGCGCGCGACGAAGGCGGTGAGGCCCACGGTCGCCGAGGCGGCCAGGGCCAGAAGCGTCGTTCGCATGCGATCTCCTCTCTGTGATCGGCCCTCCACCCTATCCGCCCGAGGGGATCGAGGGGAGCCGTCCACGAGGAGCCACCCCCCAGGCGCGGCCGACGGCCTTCGCGTACCCTCGGGGCGTGAGCGGACCGTGGACCCCGCCGACCTCGCCCCTCCCTCCAGGCGGCCCGCGCCGCTCCCTGAGCGACGCCCTGCGCGCGCGCGGGCTCGCCGGGCGGGCGCCCCTCGCCGGGACCCGCCTGGGTCCCGACGCGATCGAAGGGGTGCTCGGCCGCGGCGGCATGGGCGCCGTGCTGCGGGCGCGCCACGGGACCACCGGCGAGGCGGTGGCGCTCAAGGTCATGCTCGCGGGCGCCCACGCCGGCGAGACGCAGCGCAAGCGCTTCTTGCGCGAGGCCACCGTCTCAGCGGGGCTGGTCCACCCCTCGATCGTGGCGGTGCGCGACGCGGGTGAGGCCGAGGGCTTGCTCTTCCTGGCCCTCGAGCTGGTGGAGGGGGGCACGCTCACCGAGGCGCTGGCGGAGGGGCTCCCCCCTCGCCGCCTGGCCGAGCTCCTCCTGCAGGTGGCCGAGGCGGTGGGGGCGGCCCACGGCGCGGGCGTGGTGCACCGCGACCTCAAGCCGGCGAACGTGCTGATCCGCGCCCGCGACGGGCGAGCGCTGGTGGCCGACTTCGGCCTCGCCCGCGACACCGCCCTCGCCTCGTCGCTCACCAACACCGGGGCCATGCTGGGGACGCCCGCCTACATGGCGCCCGAGCAGATCCACGGCAAGCCGCCCACCCCCGCCACCGACGTGTTCGCCCTGGGGGCCATGCTGTACGAGGGGCTGGCAGGGGAGGCGCCCTTCGAGGCCCCCAACG
>JAWLGW010000350.1:0-6658 GCA_041690735.1 Planctomycetota bacterium | reverse complement strand
CCTCCCGGAGGAGGACCCCGCCCTCCTGGCCGCGCGGACCCGGGCCCTGAAGCTGCTCCAAGCCGACCAGCGCGCCGCGGCGGTGCTAAGTGCCTCTCGGTAAAGGGATAGCGGAGCTGGGCCACCGCCTGATCCGACTTGACGGGCTCTAGGGGTTCGAGCTATAACCCTTTCGCCTTCCAGGGTATGACGTATCCGGACACCACGGGTGTCGTGGAGCGTCACCTCTGAGGGCAGCGGCGGGTGCTGCTACCGAGAACGCGGGAGATGTGACGCCAGGCCTCGGGCACGGGCTTTGTAGACGACGCGCGCGGGGACCTACCTCCCACCAACCTTTTCCGGACGTCCGACCCAGAAGGAGATCACCTTGAAGTTGAACAAGAAGGGCTTCACGCTCATCGAGCTCATGATCGTGATCGCGATCATCGCCATCATCGCGGCCATCGCGATTCCGAACCTGATCGAGGCCCGCAAGCACGGCAACGAGGCCGCCGCCATCGGCGCCCTCAAGACCCTGAACACCTCCCAGACCCTCTTCCGCGAGGGCGACAAGGACCGTGACGACACCCTGAACTACGGAAACCTCACCCAGCTGCGGACCTACGACCTGATCGACGACGTCCTCTCCAGCGGGACCAAGCAGGGCTACTTCTTCACCGTCAACAACAGCGATTACGTGTGGTACGGCCTCGCCAACCCGCTCTCGCCGGGCTCGACCGGTGACCGCTACTTCGGGTCCAACCAGAGCGGCGTGATCCACTACACCTTCTCGGGGCAGCTCACCCCGGCGGCGGCGACCCTCAACTACACCTTCACCGAGCCCGCCGTCGGCCGGTAGTCGGACTCGACCGCGCCTGACGCGGTTTCAGGATCGATCGTGCAGCAGCGGCGACGGCCTCCGTCGCCGCTGCTCGCGTATGGGAGCTAGCGTGCTTCAGACCATTCTCTCTGCCCCCGGTCTCCTCGAGCTCCGTGAGGTGCCGCTCCCCGAGCCGGCTCCAGGCGAGCTGGTGGTGGGGGTGGACCTGGCCCTCACCTGCGGGACGGACCTCAAGACCTACCGGCGGGGGCACCCCAAGTTCCCCTGCCCCACCCCCCTGGGGCACGAGTTCACCGGCACCGTGCTCCGGGCCGGAGCAGGGGTGCAGCGCTTCCGCGAGGGCGACCCCGTCCTGGCTGTCCCCTCCGCGCCATGCGGCGAGTGCTCCCCCTGTCGCCGCGGGCTGGAGAACCTGTGCGAGCGGATCGTGCCCGGGAACATGGCCTGGGGCGCCTTCGCCGAGGCGGTGCGGATTCCCGCCCACGTCGTCCGCCGCAACGTGTTCCACCGGCCGGCCAACCTCGACCTGCGGCGGGCGGCCTTGCTCGAGCCCCTGTCCTGCGTCGTCAACGGCGTCGAGCGGCTCGACCTCGCCGGTCGCGAGACGGTCATGGTCATGGGCCTGGGCCCCATTGGCCTCCTGTTCGTCGGGACCCTGGTGCGGCGGGGCGTCCCGCGCGTGATCGCCCTCGGCAAGCGCGCCGAGCGACTGGAGGCGGCCCGGCTGTTGGGCGCCCACGCCGTCCTCGACCTCGAACGGTTCGTCAACCCGCGGGAGGCCCTCGACACGGTGGCGCCCGAGGGCGCCTGCGCCGTGGTGGAGTGCGTGGGGCGACCCGAGGCCTGGCGGCAGGCGGTGGACTGCGCCCGCAAGGGGGGCGAGGTGCTGTTCTACGGCGGCTGCCCGGCCGGCACCGAGGTGTCGCTCGACACGCGCCGCGTGCACTACGAGGCGCTGACCCTCAAGGGCGCCTTTCACTTCACCCCCAGCGACGTGCGGGTGGCGCTGGACCTGATCGTCCAGCGCGCCCTGCCGCTCGAGGTGCTCGTCACCGGCGAGCGGCCCCTGGAGCGGCTGGAGGAGGCCTTCGCGGAGCTGATCGACGGGCGAGGGATCAAGCTCGCCATTACCCCCGGGAGGCCCTCGTGAAGGTGGCCCGCACCCTGTCGTTCCAGGAGACCCGCCTCGAGGAGGCCGCGGTGCCCCGGCTGGAGCCGGGCGACGCCCTGGTGCGCGTGGAGGCCTGCGGCCTGTGCGGCAGCGACGCGACATCATGGTACGTCGACAACAAGGCGCCCACGGTCCTGGGGCACGAGCCCGCCGGCGTGGTGGTCGACGCAGGTGAGGGGTGCCCGCTGCCGGTCGGCGCCCGCGTGTTCATGCACCACCACGTGTCCTGCGGCGAGTGCCACTACTGCCAGCGGGGCTTCGAGACCAGCTGCGCGCTGTTCAAGAGCACTCGCCTCGACCCGGGCGGGTTCGCGGAGCTGGTGCGGGTCCCCGCCGAGAACGTGCGCCGCGACACCCTCCTGCTGCCCGACGAGGTCTCCTTCGAGCAGGCGACGTTCATCGAGCCGCTGGCCTGCAGCCTGCGGGCCGTGGAGAAGCTGCGCCTGCGCCCAGGCGGCGAGACGGTCCTCCTGGTGGGGCTGGGGGCCATGGGCCTCATGAACGCCCGCCTCGCCAAGCACCTGGGCGCCGCCGCGGTGTTCGCGACCGAGCTGTCCGCCTCCCGCGCCCAGCGGGCGGTCGAGTGGGGGGTGGACCAGGTGTTCGACCCGCGCCAGCCCGACTTCGCCGCCGCCCTCCGGGAGGCGACCAGCGGCCGCGGCCCCGACCACGTGATCGTGGGCCCCTCCTCGGCGGCGGCGATCCGCCAGGCGGCCGAGGTGGTGGCCCCGGGCGGCACGGTGTGCCTGTTCTCGCCCGTGCCGCCCGAGCGCGAGGTCCCGCTGCCCCTCCACCGCTTCTACTTCGGCGAGATCACCCTCGTCTCCAGCTACTCCTGCGCCGCCAAGGAGACGCGGGCGGCCCTGGACCTGATCCAGCAGGGGGTGGTGCCGGTCGACCGGCTGATCTCGCACCGCTTGCCGCTGGAGGCGGTGGGCGAGGGGATCCGTCGTACGGCGGAGGCCGCCGACGACTGGCTGCGGGCGGTCGTCCTGCCGCAGGGCAGCTGACGTCGAGCGTCACCCGCGGACGTAGAGTCACTGCGCGACAAGAGGTTGCGTTCGGCGCGATCTTTGAGTGGTCTCGCGCCCGGTCGAGGGGGTGGCTGTGCGCAAGGCTGGGTTCACGCTGATCGAGCTCATGATCGTGATCGCGATCATCGCGATCATCGCGGCGATCGCGATCCCCAACCTGGTCGAGGCGCGCAAGAACGCCAACGAGACCTCAGCCATCGCCGCGGTGAAGGTGATCCTCAACGCCCAGACCCTGTTCCGGGAGGGGGACAAGGACGGCGACGGCCAGAACGACTTCGCCAGCCTGGCCGAGTTGAGCTCCACGGGCTATCTGCTCGACGACGCCCTGGCCAGCGGGACCAAGGGCGGCTACCACTTCACCAGCGACGGCGCGGTCAACGGCCGCACCGTCGCCTGCTACGTCATCGCGAACCCGACCCGGCTCGGCGTGACCGGCGACCGCGCCTTCGCCACCAACCACGGCGGGTCGCTGCACTACACGCTGGGTCTGATCGACACCAGCGCCAGCAACCCGCTGGTGTCCGACGGCCTGATCCCGCCGACGCTCGCGCCCGTCAAGTAGCGACTGCTCAGCCGCCCAGCCGCAGGCGCGCCCGCAGGCGGGCGTTCTCGACCGCCAGCCCGATGTGACGGGCGAGCGCCGAGAAGAAGGGCAGCGAGCCCTCGCGGATCTCCTGTTCGCCCTTGCGCGCGTCGACGTACAGCACGCCGATTCGACCCGCGTCGCTGAGGAGCGGCGAGCACAGCACTGTCCGCAGGCCCAGCTCGCGCATCGACTCCGAGCTGGGGCCGGGGTCGTCGCTGGTCACCACGTACACCGGCTCGCCGCTGCGGAGCACCCGCTCCGGGATGGAGCGGCTGAACCGCTCCTTGAGCTCGAGGGGCTCGCGATTCCGCCCCCGCGCCACCACCGTCGACAGCGCGCCCTGGTCGTCGGAGAGCATGATCGCGCCGCGCTCGGCTTCGCTGGCCTCGATCGCCTTGTCGACGGCCAGCGTCAGGACCTCGCGGACCTCGTGGGTCTTGCTGATGGCGTCGAAGGTCTCCACCAGCAGGCTGACGTTGTTGTAGTCGCGCGCGAAGTTGCCCGTAATGATCCCGGCCAGCCGGTCCTCCCGCGGCGCCACCGTGCCCAGCTCGACCGACCACAGCTCGACCCGGTCGCGGCCCTGCTCCTTGGCGCGGTACAGGGCCTGGTCCGCCTTGCGCACCAGCTCGGCCGCCGTGGTGGCGTGGGCGGGGCAGGAGGCGGCGCCCAGCGAGGCCGTGAGGCGCACCCCCTCGGCGAAGGCGTGGGCCCGCAGCGCCTCGAGCACCTTCCGGCCCACCACCGCCGCCCCGTCCGGATCGGTCTCGAGCAGCAGCACCGCCAGCTCGTCGCCGCCGTAGCGGAAGCACAGGTCGTCCTGGCGCACCACGGAGCGCAGCAGCTGGGCCGTCTCCCGCAGCACGCCGTCGCCCATGAGGTGTCCCCGGGTGTCGTTGATCGCCTTGAACCCGTCGAGGTCGACCATGATCAGCGAGTAGGGGACCCGGCTGGTCTCGAACGTCCGGTGCGCCTCCCGGATCTGCCGCTCGAAGTGCCCCCGCGTGAACAGCCGGGTGAGGGGGTCGGTGATCGCCTGGCGGTACAGCCGCTCCTTGAGCAGGGCCGTCGTGGCGTGGTTGGCGAGGGTCAGGAACAGGTACAGGTCCTCCTCGCGGAAGGTGTACGTGTTGGCGTCCGAGTCGAGGTAGATGCACCCCAGCAGCTCGTCGCGCACCCGCTCGGCGAAGCGGCGCCGCTCGCGCGCCGGCGCCGGGTCGCCCTCGCGCCGCGGCGGCTCGGCGTGGGCGCTCAGGGGCACGCACATGGCGGACACCAGGCCCAGGTTGCGCACGCTGGCGCTGAGCACGCCCGGCTGCCCCTCGGCGATGCTCGGCAAGAACACGGGCTCCGCCGACTCGCACACCTGATCGACGATCGAGCGCGGGGTGTCCGGCGCGGACTCCAGGGTGCGCTTGCGGTGGTCCCGCGCCAGCCGCACGTCCAGGCCGCCGTCGTCGTTCTTGAGGAACAGGATGCCGCGGCGGGCGTGGGTCAGCTCGACCGCGGTGTCCACCACGGTCTCGAGCACGGTCTCGAACTCGTTGCGGGCGGTGTTGAGGAGGGCGCTGGTCTCGCACAGCCGCCGCCACCGGTCGAGCAGGTCATTCGACACCGCGGGGGCGCGCTCCACCGCCGCGCGCACCGGGCCGTCCCCGCTGGAGAGGATGCGGTCGAGCCGCGAGATCACTTGCTGGAGCTCGTCTTCGCTCGCCACGGCAGCGCTCCTCCTCACCTCGGGACGCGGCTCGCCAGGATAACCGAGCGAGCGGACGGTCGGTTATCCTGGCGGCCCGGGCCGCTTGTGCGCGAGGCCGGGGAGCGAGCCGCTGAGCGCCGACGATCAGGCCATCGTGCGGGCCCTGCTCGACGAGGAGCCCGGAGCGTGGGACTTCTTCGTGGAGCGTCACGCCGGGCTGGTGGCGGGCGTCGCGCGCCGCCTCCTGCGTGGCCGCGGTCTGACCGGCTCGCAGCCCGACGTCGACGACATCACCGAGAACGTGTTCGTCATGCTGCTCGAGCGCGACGCCGCCCTGCTGCGCAGCTACGACCCTCGCTACGCCCTGCGCAGCTACCTGGCGGTCTTGACCCGGACCGCGGTCCACCGGTGGCTGCGGCGGCGCCGCGCCAAGGTCGACCTGCCGGACGCCATGTGGGGCGACGCCCTCCCCGACGAGGACGCCCCGGCCGCCCCGGAGGCCACGACTCGAGCCGAGCTGCAGGGCGCCGTGCGGGACGTGCTGGCCCAGCTGCCCGACCGCGACCAGCAGGTGCTCCGGCTGTTCTATTACGAGGGGCGCGACTACCACGCGATCGCCCAGGTGCTGGGGGTCTCCGTCAACTCCGTGGGCGCTGCCCTCAGCCGGGCGCGAGCGCGGCTGGCGCGGGCGCTGGCCGAGCACCGCGACTTGACCGAGTCGGATTGGCGCTCGATATGAACCTCAAATGAAGTGGATCGTGCTGATCTGAAAGGAGTTAGAGAAAATAGGCCGGTGGTAAGAAAATCGCGCACGACGTCGCGGACTCGCCGGCTACTCCTTGCACGCCCATGAGCTGTCCTGACCTCGAAACCCTCTGTCGGTCCATGGACCTCGACCCCAGCGCCCCCGAAGCGGTGGCGGTGGAGGATCACCTGCGCCGGTGCCTCTCCTGCGAGGAGCAGATGGCCGGCCTGCAGGAGCTGGAGGGGGTCCTCAGCGACGGCCGCTCGTGGGGGGTCGGCGCCGCGGCTCCCTGCCTCGACGAGCGGGACCTGCTGCGAACCCTCGAGGGGGAGCCGGGGAGCCGCGACCGGCACGTGCTGAGCTGCCCTACCTGCCAGCGGGAGATCGCGGCCCTGAGCGACGGGCTGCTCGCCGAGCCCGAGCCGGTGAGCGACGATCTGCGCCTGCGCCTGCGGCGGATGGTCGCCGATGGGAGCACCACCGAGGAGCTCGCCCCGGTCGCGCCGTCCAGCGGCCTGCGTGTCGCTCGGCGCGCGAGCGCCCGGCGGCGCAGCAGCGCCTCGCGCGTCAGTCGCCGCCGCGCCGCGCTGCGCGCGGTGCGGA
>JAWLGW010000349.1:0-6663 GCA_041690735.1 Planctomycetota bacterium | reverse complement strand
CTACGACCACGACCACGACCACGAGCGCGAGCGCGAGTCTCGAGCGCGCTAGGCCGGCGTCCGGCCCAGGGCGCGGGTGACGATCTCGTAGGTGTCCTTCGACAGGCCCGGGTGGGCGGCGATCCGCTCCAGCTGGGCCTGGATCCGCCCCTGGCGCGCCGTGTCGAACCGCCTCCAGGGGTTGAAGGCCGAGGCCAGCCGCGCCGCCACCTGCGGGTTGAGGGCGTCGAGCTCGAGCGCCGCGTCGGCCACCAGCTCGTAGCCGCTGCCGTCGGCGGCGTGGAAGCGCACCTGGTTCGCCATGGCGAAGGCGCCCAGCAGCGCCCGGGCCCGGTTGGGGTTCTTGAGGGTGAAGTCGGGGTGGCGCGTCAGCTCGCGCACCCGGCTCACCGTGTCGGCGGCGCGCGACGTCGCCTGGACCGTGAACCACTTGTCGAGGACCAGCGGGTCGTGGCGCCACTTGGCGTAGAACTCGCTCAGGGCCTCGTCCCGCTCGGGGGCCTCGAGGTGGGCCAGGGTCGCCAGGGCCGCGCTGGCGTCGCTCATGTTGTCGGCGGCCCGCAGCTGGCGCAGCGGTCGCTGCCGCGCCTCGGGCTCGTCGAGGAGCGACAGGTAGGCCAGCGCCGCGTTCTTGAGCCGGCGGCCGTCGATCGAGGCGGCGTCGGTGGCGTAGGGAGCGCCGGTGGCGTGCGCCTCGTAGGTCGCGCGCAGCTCGTCCGCCGCGGCCTCGGCCAGCGTTCGCCGCAGGTGCTCGCGGGCGGCGAACAGGGCGTCGGGGTCGACGGGGGTGCGCTCCTGCGCCAGCTGGAGCTCGGCGGGCATTGCCAGGGCGAGCGCCTTGAGCGACCCGTCCAGCTGCGGGTCGGTGAGCACCTTACGGAAGGCCTCCACGAAGGAAGGCGCTACGGTCAGCGCCTTGCCCGCGGCGGCGTCCTCGGCCAGCCCCAGCAGCAGCTTGCTGGCCAGCTCCTGGCCCGCGTCCCACCGGTTGAAGGGACAGGTGTCGTGGGCCATGAGGAACGCCAGCTCCTCGTCGCCCCGCTCGACCTTGAGGCGGACCGGCGCCGAGAAGTTGCGCAGCAGCGAGGGGACGGGGCGCTCGGTGACGCCGGTGAAGGTGAACCGCTGCTCCGCCTCCTGCAAGAGGAGCACCCGCTCGGTCGCGTCGCCGCTCTCGCCCGCCAGCCGCAGCGGGAGCGCCTGGCCGCGCGCGTCGAGCAGGGCGGTGGTGACGGGGATCGGCACCGGCCGGGTGGGGGTGCCGCCGGGCGTCTCGCCGTCGGCCCCCGCCGGGTAGTGCTGGCGGAGGGTCAGCGTGTAGGTCGCGGCCTGCGCGTCGTGCTCGCCGACCGCCTCCACCACCGGCGTCCCGGCCTGCTGGTACCACCGCTCGAAGCGCGTCAGGTCCACCCCCGAGCCGTCCTGCAGCGCCTGCCGGAAGTCGTCGCAGGTGACCGCCTGGCCGTCGTGGCGCTCGAAGTACAGGTCCATGCCCTTCCGGAAGCCCTCCTCGCCCAGGAGGGTGTGCATCATGCGGATCACCTCGGCGCCCTTCCGGTACACGGTCGAGGTGTAGAAGTTGTCCATGGAGATGTAGGACTCGGGCCGGATCGGGTGCGCCATGGGGCCCGCGTCCTCGGCGAACTGGCCCATGCGCAGGCCGCGCACCTCGGAGATCCGCTTGACCGGCGCCGAGGTCATGTCGGCCGAGAACTGCTGATCGCGGAAGACGGTCAGCCCCTCCTTGAGGGTCAGCTGGAACCAGTCGCGGCAGGTGACACGGTTGCCGGTCCAGTTGTGGAAGTACTCATGGCCGATCACCCCCTGGATCGCCTGGTAGTCGTCGTCGGTGGCGGTGTCGGGGCTCGCCAGCACGTACTTGCTGTTGAAGATGTTGAGCCCCTTGTTCTCCATGGCGCCCATGTTGAAGTCGCCCACGGCCACGATCATGTAGATGTCGAGGTCGTACTCGCGCCCGTACCGCTGCTCGTCCCAGGTCATGGACTCCTGCAGCGACCTGAGGGCGTGGGCGCACTTGTCGGCGTTCTGGGGCTCGACCCACACCTCGAGGCGCACCTCGCGCCCCGAGCGGGTGGTGAAGCTGCCGGCGTGGCAGCGCAGGTCGCCCGCCACCAGGGCGAACAGGTAGCTCGGCTTGGGGAAGGGGTCCGCCCACTCCGCCCAGTGGCGGCCGCCCTCGAGGTCGCCGCCGCCGGTGCGGTTTCCGTTGGCGAGGAGCACCGGGTACCGCGTCTTGTCGGCCGTGATCCGGGTGGTGTAGCGGGCCATGACGTCGGGGCGGTCCATGAAGTAGGTGATCCGCCGGAAGCCCTCGGCCTCGCACTGGGTGCAGAAGTTGCCCGAGCTCTTGTAGAGGCCCGACAGCTGGAAGTTCTCCTGCGGCTTGATCCGGACCTCGGTCTCGACCCGCGCCTGGGCAGCGACGCCGGGGATCAGCAGGCGCCCGTCCGCCTCGATCGTGTAGTCCCCGGGGGCGAGCGCCCGCCCGTCGACCGACAGGCTCACCAGCTCGAGGTCCTCGCCGTGAAGCTCCAGCGCGGCGCCCTCGCTCCAGGCGTCGGTGCGCCGCACGTCGAGGGCGGCCTTGACGGTCGTCGCCTCCTCGCCGAGGTCGAACTCCAGGGCCACCGTCTCGATCGTGTAGGCCGGCGGCCGGTAGTCCTTGCGGTGCACGACCTGCGCGGCGGTGGCGGCGGCGTCGGGGGGGGTGGCGCTCATGGGGCCTCCGATCTCTGTTCGCGTGAGGCCGGCCACTCTAACGCGCCGCTGCAGCGGGCGAAGCCGCGGCGATGGGTTCAACGACCTGCTGTGGCCGGGTAGGGTCGCCGCGCCGGAGGTCCCGTGCGCACCCTCGCCTGTTCGCTGCTGTCGCTCTCGCTCTTCGTCGGCTGCCCGGGCGAGGCGCCCACGGCCGACGGTTCGGATCCGGCGGCGCGCGCCGTGTTCGTGGTGCGCCACGCCGAGTCCTGGAAGAACGTCGACGCTCCTGCGGACATGCCGCCCGAGCAGCGCGACACGCTCACGCCCCGGGGGCAGGAGCAGGCGCGGGCCCTGGGGGTCTGGCTGAGCGAGCAGGGGGTGGAGGCGATCCTCACCTCGCCCGCCGGGCGCACCCGCGAGACGGCGGCGATCATCGCGGAGGTCAGCGGGGTCCCGGCCCGCGAGGCGCCGGCCCTGGCGCCCCTGAAGGAGGGCCGGACGCCGGCCGGGGCGCCCACGCCCTGGAGCTGGCGCGAGGAGCAGTGGCGGGCCGGGGAGGATCCGACGCCGGAAGGTGGGGAGTCCCTGGCCGACGGGGCGCGGCGCGCCCTGGAGGCGATCGCGCGCACCCCCACCGAGGGGGCGCTGGTGCTGGTGACGCACGGCGACGTCGCCGCCGGGCTGCTCGGGCACGCCGCCCACACGCCCCTGCCCGAGCGGTGGGCTCGCCACGAGCAGCCGGGGGGCACGGTGACCGAGCTCCGCGTGGCAGCGGACGGCACCTGGACCCTCGGCGAGCGGTGGACCCCGCCGGCGACCGCCCCGTCGCCGGCGGGCGAGTGAGGCCGCCTCAGGCGGCGTCGGAGGCGACAGCTCCTCCCTTGGCGCTCATGGCGTCCTTGGCGGTCGGACCTTCGCGCCCTTACCAGGCGCCGTGGTAGCGACCCATCCAGTAGGGCAGGGTGAGGTCGATCCCCGGGAGCTCGCGGTGCGGGTCGCCCTTGCCGGCCTGGGCCACCTCGAACGGGTTGCGCTGCCACAGGAAGTCGCCGCCCGGCTTGCGGAGGAGCGGCTCGAGGGGCTCGCTGGGGATCGTGACCGACGCCGTGGTGGCGTTGCTCTGGCCGGGCGCCGGGATCACCGGCAGATCGATCGTGACGAAGGTCACCCCGCTGAGGTCGACCACCGTCGGCGCCACATGCCGGTGGGGCCGGAGCAGGAACCGCCGCAGCCCCTCCTTGGCCGCGGGGAACAGCCGCGGCCGCTCCGCCGGGAGGATGCTGGCCTGGACCAGCTCGAAGTGCGGGTTCCGGTGGTGCCCCACGTAGCGGCGGGTGATCAGGTACCCCCGCTCGAGGTGAGCGCGGCGCGCGGGGTCGGTCTCCAGGCGGAAGTAGTTGTAGTACGTCCCGTGGGCCAGGTTGAACTTGTAGTACGAGTCGTAGGAGAAGCAGGAGCTCCAGCTCGACAGCCAGTCGGTCTCGGCCAGGGGGGTGATCCGGGCGATCTCCGCGTCGTACTTGGTCGTCGCCACCACCCGCTGCCCGATCAGCAGCGTGTTGAGCTTCTGGTCGATCCCCGGGCCCCAGAAGGTGGGGAAGCCGTTCTTCCCCTGTGGGGTGGAGAGGCCCAGCGCCGGCCGGTCCTCGTCGACCCACCAGCCGGTGCGCATGAGGTAGTCCACCATCTGCTCGACCCGCAGGCGGCACTCGGCGCGCACCGCCGAGTCGGGCACCAGGTCGTACGCCAGCGCCAGGCCCATGAACACGCCCATGTACTGGTCCCGGGAGATCCCGTAGCTGCCGTTCGTCCCCACCCACACCTCACCGCGCATGGAGCGCAGCACCGTGGGGCGGCCGTCGGCGAGGATCGAGGCGCCCATGGGGGAGCTCGCCGGCGCGGCGACCCGGGCCAGCAGGCCGGTCTGGCCGTGGACCTCGAGCAGCGCCGAGATCCCCCGGATCGCGTGGCGCACGTTGTCGAGGGCGACCGGGTCCTGGGTCACCCCGTACCGGAAGGCCTCGCCGGCGAGGTAGTGGCCGGTCCAGATCGCCGAGTCGCCGCCGTCGCCGACGGGGACGGAGGTGCCGACGTTGCCCGCGCCGCCGTCGCGGTAGTCGTCGAGCCAGCTCCCCTCGGTGGGGACGTCGGAGCGGGCGTGGAGCAGGGTCCCGTGGGGGAGGTGGTGGGCCCGCTGCTTCTCGCCCACGTTGGTGACGACCTCGTCCCACGGCAGGGGCGCGCCGCTGTCGGTGAGGAGCGGCGCGCCGTCCGCGGGCACCTCGCCCGGGAGGCCCTGCAGCGCCGACAGCTGGGGCGTCAGCCCGGCCAGCGCCTCGTCGACCGCCTTGCGGGCCAGCTTGTTGGCGAAGGGGCTCAGGATCCGCATCAGGAGGCCGGTGAACAGGCGCTTGGAGCGCAGCCGCACCCGGGCCTCGAACTTCGGCGTCCCCACCCGCTTGGCGGTGGGGCGGTAGGGGTCGGTGTCGTCGAGCTCCACGCCCGCCGTGAGCCGGACCTCGCTCACGTTCACCCGCACGTGGCGCAGCCGGATTCGGGGCTTCGGCCAGCCGCTGGTCTTGCGGATCCTGACGTCGGCCTCGACCTCGATCTCCCAGGTCCCGCGGGCCGGCACCGCCACCTGCAGGGCGCGGCTAGAGGCGGAGAGCAGCCCCGGCGCCGCGTCGACCTTCAGGCGCAGGGCGTGGAACTTCTCGACCTCGATCTCCCACTTCCCCTCGACCTGCTTGAAGCCGTCGAGCTGGGCCCGCGCCTGCTGCTGCAGCTCACGCTCGATCGTGGGGCGGAGCCCGTCGTAGATGCCCTGGACCTCGGCGTTGAACGCCGCGACCCCGGCGGGCGACACGGTATAGCTCTGGGCGGCTGCGGGCGCGGCGGGGAGCAGCCCGGCCAGGAGCAGGAGAGGGACGAGCGGCGGTGAGCGGTGCGGGACCCGGTGCATGGGGACCTCCTTGGCGGCGGCGCTGCGCAAGGCCCGGCCCAGACCCTGATGTTGCAGCACAAGAGCTTACGTGCGCTGCTCCGGCCAATTCCGCCATCGTGGCGGTCTTATCTCGACGCCTGAGCCGCGCCGCGGACCTCTAACACTTCGGTCGACGGCAGGCATCCGGAGGGGATCCGTGACCAAGCAGTACGTCAACCTCACCTACGACGCGCAGAAGCGGCACGGGCGAACGGTCAGCTACCGGGTCAAGGCCACACCGGCCACCGGCCGGCGGGTGAAGTGGATCCTCGAGGCCGACCCCAACAACACCGACCTGAAGCACCTGGCCAAGAAGGACCGGGCTCGCTCTCAGAACGAAGAGACGGCCGAGGATCGGCAGGGCTACTTCCGCAACACCCTGTTCCTGCCCCACGTCGGCGGCGACAAGAGCTCCTGCCGGGCGACAGCCCCGGGCAACCTGAGCTCGGGCTCATGGAGACCGGGATCCGGATCGCCGGCAGCCACGGGGGACCCGGGCGCGCTGCCGCCCCCCGGCGCGCCGCCGCCCGGCGAGGACGAGCCCTGGCAGATCAGCGCGGTGGAGGTGGTGGAGGCCTGAGGCCCGGCTCGCCGAGCCCAGCGCCGCCGCCGCCACCGGCGCGGTCGCTACGGTCCCTGCGGAGCCCTCGGCTCGGGAGCCCGCGTGATCCTCAAGCTGGTCCGACACGGCGAGTCGAGGACCTCGCCAACCCGGGCAACTGCGACGTGGTGACGATCGCCCGGCGCGAGGCGCTGACGGCGCCGGTGTTCACCTCGGGCCGGTGGGGAGTGGAGGGGCTGCGCCTGCGCGAGGGCGAGGCGTAGCCCGGCAACGACTTACGGCGTAAGAAAATCAGGGTGAGACATCGGGCGCCGCCAGGGGCACTTCCCAGGTGTGCCCTGCCCCAAGCAACCCCCGATCGACCCCCAGACCCCCGCCGACTGGGCCGCCCTGGCCC
>JAWLGW010000348.1:0-6672 GCA_041690735.1 Planctomycetota bacterium | reverse complement strand
CGCGCCGATCTCGTCCCGTCGGGTGGAGACCCCTTCGGGGAGCGCCGCCGGGCTGCGTTCCCGGGCCCGGCACCACTGAGCGAACACCGTGCGGGCCTTGAGCCACATCCAGGTGTTGAAGCTGCGGCCCGGGTCGTACTTCCCCTCCACCAGGCTGGTCTCCAGCAGCACGAACGTCTGCTGCAGGCACTCGTCCGCCTCGTGCGGGTCGCGGACCATGCGCTGGAAGTAGCGGTGGATCCGCGTCAGGATCCGCTCGAACAGGGCCGCGTGAGCCACCCGCCCGTCGGGGGTGCCGTCCCGCATCGCCTGCGCCGCCAGCTGCGTGGTGGTGTGCACGCTTCGAGCCTACACCAGTGTGGCTGCTGGGGGGCTCCGCCCCCCAGATCCCCCCGAAGAGCGCTCCGGCGGAGGTGCGGCTCCCCCTCCGCGAAGGCGAGAGAGGGGGGAGTCCCGCTCCGGGACGGTTCAACAGCCACGCCTCGCGACGCCCCCCCCCGCGCGAGGCGCTCCGTAACGCCCGAAGCTGGCGGGGGTACAAGGGCGCGGGTCGCCGCCGCGCCGAGCTCCCGGGGCACCGCGGCGTCAGGCTACGGAGCGTCCTCGCGGTCGCCGCATCCACCGCAGGTCCTGCCGGCGCGTCGGCGTGCGTCCAGGGGCCGGCCGCGCGTGTCGAGCTCGATCGCGCAGCAGCGCTCCAGCGCGAGGCGCAGGCGGCGCCGCGCCCGCTGGACGCGCGACTTCACGGTCGAGCCCGTGACGCCCAGCCGCCGCGCGAGCTGCGCCTGCGATCCCCCGGTGGCGTCGACGTCTTCGAGGACCTGCCGGTCGGCCGCTGGGAGGGTGTCCAGCAAGGGGCGCATGCAGGCAGCGAGGTCCGTCGCGTCCGCCGCAGGTGCGGGCGCTGGGACCAGGGCCTCGTTCAGCGCGCCGGGGCGTCGGCGGCGCAGCACGTCGACGATCGCGTTCCTGGCCGTGGTCAGGGCCCAGGCCTGCACGCGCCCCGGCGGGACGTCGTCGGAGTGCTCGAGCAGGCGGGTGAGGACGTCCTGCACCACGTCGTCGGGGTCCACGCCTGCCGGGACGCGCTGGGCGACGAAGGCCCGGAGACGAGAGCGCGTGGCGAGGATCGCCGCCGTCGTCTCCGGGCTTCGCTCGCGTCGGCTCACCGCTACCTCCCGCTCCGGTCGATTGTCGCAGAGGCGCAGCAGGCGGCGGGGTCGGGGCAGCAGGAGTGGCCGGCGTCCTGCGGCGCCGTGTCGTCCGCGCAGCAGGTGGAGACGTCCGCGCAGCAGGTGCCCCCGGGGTCGGGCGCCGTCGCCGCGTAGAACCGCCGCAGGTTCTCGGGCAGGGCGTACGGCTCGGGGGACCGGGCGGGGGCCGTCGGTGGGGCGTAGGCCGCGCGGAGGATCGCGTCCACGATCAGGGGCTTGGGGGCGGCGGGGTGCTCCTCACCCTGCCAGACCCACACCCGGCAGTCGACGCCGCCGCCGGAGCCCGCGATCCGGGTGCAGTCCGCGCAGGCGCTCTCGCGCAGGTCGAAGGCCACGTCGCGTCCGTCCACGCGGATCGTGGGGGAGCTGACGAAGCGGTGTCGGCGGGCCAGCGCGGCGGTGTCCACGTGCACCTTGCGCAGCGAGACCTCGACGCCCGCGAGGGCGAGCACGCCAGCGGCGTCGGCGATCGCCGCCTCGAGGTTCTCCTCGGTCCCCTTGCACCGCCCGCAGGTGGTCACGTCGAGGTACAGGAGCTCGATCGCGAGCTTACGGGGCGCCGCTGCGGCGGACGTCGTGCTCTCGCACGGCGTGCCGCCGTCGCTGCACGAGCGCGCGCCGGTGGAGACGGACAGGGCCTGTTCGGTCATGAGACACCTCCTGGGGGTCGTCTGGTGGGTCGTTGGCCATCCCCCTAGACGGACCGGGGCGCCGAAGGACGCAGCTCCTCTGCGGTCGGACGCAAGTACCGGCCTGACGTCGGTCGGGGGCCCGGCGCGTCGCTCCTGCAGCCTCGGCGCCGCCACCCGCCGCCTTTGCCCCGGTCGGTGGCCGCTGGCATCATGCGCCCGTGACCGACCCCGCCCGCGAGCTCACCTGGCTGCGACGCCTGCGCGACCTCAGCCACCTGCTGGCGACGCAAGAGGACGTGCGGGCGCTGCTGCCCATGATCCTGGACGCCGCGACCGAGCGGGGCTTCCTGGTGCGGGTCGGCGGCGGGAGCGGCGGGCGCCCCAAGGTCCGGGTCGAGGTGGCCCGCGGCTTCGCGCGCGAGAGCCTCTCGGGCAGCCAGGGGAAGGTGTCCCGCACGGTGGTCGAGCGGGCCCTCTCCGAGCAGCGGGTGGTCCTCACCACCAGCGAGGCGGACGCCGACGTGCGTGAGGTGTCGAGCGTGCAGGCCCGGCGGGTGCTGTCGATCTTGTGCGTGCCCCTGCCGCAGCGCGGCGAGGTGACGGGCGTCCTGTACCTCGACCACCGCTTCACCCCCACCGCCTTCACGGAGCAGGACGTGCCGGTGGTGGAGGCCTTCGCCGACCAGGCCGCCCTGGCGCTGGAGACCGCCGCCCGGACGGAGGAGGGGCGCCGACTCGAGCAGGCGCGGCGCGAGCTGGCGGCGCGCGCGGCGGAGGGCGGGGAGGCGGAGGCGGCGCCTGCGGGCTCGGAGGGCGCGCCGGCCCCCGACGCTCCCGCCCGGTTCGGCGGCCTGATCGGCGGCAGCCCCCTCATGGTGCGCCTGTACCACGAGATCGAGCGGGCGGCCCGTTCGCGGGCGCCGGTGCTGATCACCGGCGAGAGCGGCACCGGCAAGGAGCTGGTGGCGCGCGAGATCCACCGGCGGGGCCCCTCGGCGCAGGAGCCCTTCCTGTCGGAGAACTGCGCGGCGATCGCCGACGCCCTGCTGGAGAGCGAGCTGTTCGGGCACCGCCAGGGCGCCTTCACCGGCGCCACCGAGGACCGGCCGGGGCTGTTCCAGCTCGCCGGGCGGGGGACGCTCCTCCTCGACGAGGTGGGCGACATGAGCCCCGTCATGCAGAGCAAGCTGTTGCGGGTCCTGCAGGAGGGCTGCGCCCGCCCGGTGGGCGGCGAGCGGCCCGTCGAGGTGCGCTGCCGGGTCGTGGCGGCGACGCTGCACGATCTGCGGGCGCTGGTGGAGGCGCGCCGGTTCCGCGAGGACCTGTACTACCGGCTCGACGTGCTGCGGATCGAGGTGCCGCCCCTGCGCCGGCGCCCCGAGGACGTGCCGGCCCTGCTGGAGCACTTCCTGGCCCGCGAGGCGCCGCGCCCGCCGCAGCTCACCACCAAGGCGACCCAGCTGCTGGTCAGCTACGCCTGGCCGGGCAACGTGCGGGAGCTCGAGAACGAGGCCCGCCGGCTGGCGTCGCTGGGGGTGTCCCGGCTCACCGCCCGCCACCTGTCCGAGGAGGTCCGGGCCGGCAAGGGCCTGGCCCGGGCCGACGGCGCCTACTCGGGCAAGACGCTGGGGGAGGTGGAGCGCGAGATGGTCGCCGCCGCCATGCGCGAGAGCGGGGGGAACAAGGCCCGAGCGGCGCGGCAGCTGGGGATCCCCAAGACGACCCTGTACCACCTGCTGGATCGGTACGGGCTGCGGTAGCCGCGCTGGACAGCGTCAGGTCGGCAGCGACAATCGGCGCCCTCCTCGGTCGGGAGGAGCGCGGGAGCGGGCGTGGCGAAAGCGAAGCGGTCTCGGAGCGGCACCGTCCGGATCGAGAAGTTCGACTTCAAGCCGGGCGAGGTGCTGGCCGGCAAGTACGAGGTCATCACCAAGCTGGGCGACGGCTGGGAGGGCGAGGTCTACAAGATCGCCGAGCTGGCCACGGGGATCGAGCGGGCGGCCAAGCTGTTCTTCCCCCACCGCAACAAGCGCAACCAGGCGTCGAAGCTGTTCGCCAAGAAGCTGCACAAGCTGCGCGACTGCCCCATCGTGATCCACTATCACGGGCAGGAGAACGTGACGATCCAGGGGGTCCGGGTGCCGCTCCTGATCTCGGAGTTCGTGGAGGGGCAGCTGCTGACGCAGTTCCTGGCCCGGCAGCCGCACGGCCGCCTGACGCCCTTCCAGGGGCTCCACCTGCTGCACGCCCTCGCCTGCGGGATCGAGGACATCCACAAGCTGGGCGAATACCACGGTGACCTCCACACCGACAACGTGATCGTGGAGCGGTTCGGCCTCAAGTTCGACCTCAAGCTGCTGGACTTCTTCCAGTGGAGCGACAGCAAGCGGGAGAACATGAAGACCGACGTGGTCGACATGGTCCGGATCTTTTACGACGCGCTGGGCGGCGCGCGGACGTACCGCCACCAGCCGCGCGTGGTCAAGGAGATCGTGTGCGGCCTCAAGCACTCGCTGATCCTCAAGCGCTTCAAGCGGGCCGGCATGCTGCGGCAGTTCCTGGAGACGATGGAGTGGAGTTAGCGCGCCGTCCGAGTCATGCTGGGCGGTGGTGCGCATGAGCGAGCTCCCCAGCCAGTCCCCTCCCGCCGACGCCGGGCTGCCGCGCCTCGAGGAGCCGCTGGTGCTGTCGCAGACGGACCTCGCCGAGCCGCAGGTGTTCCGGTTCGCGTCGGGGCGGGTGTGCCTGTTCACCGCCGGCGCGCCCGGGCACGAAGGGCCGAACGAGGACTCGGTGGGGCTGATCCCCGTGGGCGACGACGCGGGCGTGCTGGTGGTGGCGGACGGCGCCGGCGGCATGCCGGCGGGCGAGGACGCCTCGCGGCTGGCGATCGAGGAGCTGGCGCGGGCGGTGCTCGAGGGGGGCGGCGACGGCGAGGAGTCGCTGCGGACCGCGATCCTCGACGGCTTCGAGCGGGCGAACCGGGCGGTGCTGGCCAACGGGTCGGGGGGCATGACCACCCTGGCGGTGGCCGAGATCCGCGGTCGCAAGATGCGCGCCTACCACGTGGGCGACTCCATGGTCCTGGTGACGGGGCAGCGGGGGCGGCTCAAGCTCCAGACGGTGGCGCACTCGCCCGTCGGCTACGCGGTGGAGGCGGGCATGCTCGACGAGCAGGAGGCGGTCCACCACGCCGACCGGCACATGGTGTCGAACATGGTCGGCGACCGGGAGATGCGGATCGAGGTGGGCCACGGGGTGCGCCTCGCCCAGCGAGATACGCTCGTCGTGGGGAGCGACGGGCTGTTCGACAACCTGTACCTGTCCGAGGTCGTGGAGGGGGCCCGCAAGGGCCGGCTGCGCCGGGCGGTGCAGCGGCTGTGCCTGCTGTCGCGCGAGCGGATGCAGGCCCCGGCGGAGGGGCGGCCCAGCCACCCCGACGACCTGAGCTGCGTCGTGTTCCGGCTCGACGCCGAGCCGCGAGGCGGGGCGGCCGCGAAGCAGGGAGAAGAGGCGAAGAAGTGAAGGCGAACACGATCGGCGGAGTGCTCGAGGAGACGGCGGCGGCCCACGGGCCGCGGCCGGCGCTGCGGTTCCGCCAGGAGGGGCGCTGGCAGACCATCCCCTGGAGCGAGTACGCCCGCCTGGTGCGCCGGGCGGCCCGGGGCTTCATGAAGCTCGGCCTCGAGCCCGGCAAGGGCGTGGCGATCATCGGGTTCAACTGCGTGGAGTGGTTCCTGGCCGACCTGGGGGCGATCGCGGCGGGCGGCGTGCCGGCTGGGATCTACACCACCAGCAGCCCCGAGCAGTGCCAGTACATTGCGGACCACTGCGACGCGCAGGTGGTGGTGGTCGAGGACGCCGCCCAGCTGGCCAAGTTCGAGCAGGTCCGCGACCAGCTGCCCAAGGTGAAGGCCTACGTGCTCATGCGCGGCGCCCCGGGCGCAGGCGCGTCCGCGGGGGAGGCGCCCGTCCACTCCTGGGAGGCGCTGCTCACCCTGGGCGACGACGTCGCCGACAGCGACCTGCAGGCGCGCATGGACGCCCAGCAGCCCGACGATCTGTGCACGCTGATCTACACCTCGGGCACCACCGGCCCGCCCAAGGCGGTCATGATCAGCCACTCGAACCTGATCGAGACCGGGCGCGCCGTGCTCGGCGCGGTGGACCTGAGCCCGGACGACCGGCTGGTGAGCTACCTGCCGCTCAGCCACGTGGCCGAGCAGCTGGTGTCGCTGCACGGCCCCCTCGCCTGCGGGGCGTCCACCTGGTTCGCCGAGAGCCTGGAGCTGCTGGGCGACGCCCTGCGCGACGCCCGCCCCACGGTGTTCTTCGCCGTGCCGCGGGTGTGGGAGAAGATGCAGGCCAAGATCCAGGCGGCGGGCGCCCAGAGCGGCTGGCTCAAGCGCAAGATCGCGGCCTGGGCGCGGCGTCAGGGGCTCGCCGGCGGCTACGCCGAGCAGGCCGGGCGTGGGAAGGGCCTGGGCTACGCGATCGCCGACAAGCTGGTGTTCAGCAAGGTCCGGCCCCGGCTGGGCCTCGACCAGTGCAAGCTGCAGGTGAGCTCAGCGGCGCCGATCTCCAAGGACACCCTGGAGTTCTTCTTGAGCCTGGGGATCCCGATCTACGAGGTGTACGGCATGAGCGAGTGCACCGGCCCCGCCACCCTGTCGCTGCCCGGCCGCTACAAGACCGGCAGCGTGGGGGTCGCCGTTCCCGGCACCGAGATCAAGATCGCCGACGACGGCGAGGTGTGCATGCGGGGCTTCCACGTGTTCCAGGGCTACCTCAAGAACGAGGAGGCGACCAAGGAGGCGATCGACGCC
>JAWLGW010000347.1:0-6680 GCA_041690735.1 Planctomycetota bacterium | reverse complement strand
CGGGCGTGCGGCACCGCGCCGCCGCCGAAGGCCCGCACCACGCGCACCAGGGCTTCGTGCTGGCGCACGTCGCCGAAGTACTTCTCGCTGCCGCCGTAGCCGGGCTGGTCGAGGAACTCCACCCGGGCCGGGGTGACCTTCTTGGGCTGGAAGTCCTCGCGCAGGCGGTCGAGCCGCGGGTCGGGCACCGGGACGTCCCGCCGGTGCTCCCGACCGCCGCCCGAGAAGTCCGACAGCTCCTCCGTCGCGCCGGTGAGCGCGTTGAACACGGTGGTCTTGCCCGAGAAGGCGGGGCCAATGATCGCGAGCTTCACGCGGTGTCTCCCCTGTCTTGCCCGTCGCCTTCCCCTGGCGAGGGCGAATCCTCGTCGCCAGGCGGCGCGGCGGGCGGCGTATCGTCCTCGTCCGGCTCCAGGTAAGCCAGCGTCGGGTCCGAGTAGTCGCCCTCGCCGCCGAAGTCTTCCTCCCCGTCCTGCTCCCCGTCCTGCGCGCGCTCCTCGGGCGGCTCCGCCGCCAGCAGCGGGTTGGCCGCCCGCGGCACGGTCTCGTGCGCCGGGGGGGCGATCACAGGCACGGCGGGAGGGGCCGAAGGTTCGTCTCCCCCGCCCGCTGAAGGCGGCGAGGCGGGCGGTGAGGCGGGCGGAGGCGCCAGGTCCTCCTCCTCGTGAACCGGCTCCACCCGCCACCGGCGCACCAGCACCGAGCTCCAGATGCCCACCTCGTACAGGACGATCAGCGGCACCGCCATCAGGCTCTGGGTCACCGGGTCGGGGGGCGTGAGGAAGGCGGCGACCACGAAGGCGCCCAGGATGCAGTAGCGGCGGTACGCCCGGTACTTCTCGGGGCTGCCCACCCCGATCAGGGTCAGGAACGTCATGACCAGGGGCAGCTCGAACACCGCGCCGACCACCAGGGTGAGGGTGGTGAACAGCGACAGGTAGTCCGACAGCGAGAAGGTGCCGGCGATCAGCTCGGGCGGCGGATAGGTGGCGAGGAACCGCAACCCCAGCGGGATCAGGATCCAGTAGCCGAAGGCCGCTCCCACGGCGAAGGCGACGAAGGTCAGCGGCGCGAACAGGTGGACGTAGCGCTTCTCGTGCGGGTACAGCCCCACCGCCACGAAGCTCCACAGCTCGCGGGCCACCAGCGGCGAGGCCACGAACAAGGCGGCCACCAGCGCCAGCTTGACGAAGGACAGGAAGCCCTCCTGATAGCGCAGCTGCACCAGCTCCATGCGCGGCGCGCGGGCGAAGCGGTCCATGAAGGGGTGGACCTCGCGCTCCACCCGCTCGTGCAGCGCCGCGGCCCGGCGCTCGAGCTCCTCCCGCCGCGCCCCGATCGCCAGCAGCGCCTCCCGGTCGGCGGCCTCGCCCAGGGCCTGCACCTCCTCCCCGAGGCGCGTCAGCTCCAGCGCGAGCGCCGCCTGCTCGCGGTCGAGCGCCGTCAGCCGATCCACCGAAGGCTCCAGCCGCTCGCGCAGCGCCGCCTCCCGCCGGCGCACCGCCTCCAGGGCCCGCTCCAGCTCCTGGTCGCGGCTCGCGGCCCCGGCGATCAGCTCCCGCAGCTCGCCCGGCGCCTCCTCGACCTGCACCTCCTGCGCCAGGTCGGCGACCACCCGCCGGTGGGGATAGGTCGCCCACTCCATGAGCGGCCCCTGGAACATGAGGCACACGGCCAGGGCGGCGGCCACGTAGAGCACGCACTTGAGCACGTGGAGGCGGAGGGCCTCGAGGTGCTCGCCGATCGTCAGGCGCGGGTCGTCGTTCTCGTCGAACTCGATCACGGGGCGCGAGTATAAGCCGCCGGTTACTGCTTGCCCTCGCCCGCGCCCGCCAGCTCCCGCGGCGCCTGCCGGTAGGGCTCCCCGATCACGTCCTCCCAGCTCCAGCCGTCGTCCTCCACGAGCAGCTCGACTGCCGCAGATCCCAGGCCTGCGCCCCTACCCTGGGTTGGGTCCCCGCGCGCCGCTGCGCTGGGCTGGAGTTGCGTCGCTGACCCGCGGTCAGTGACCGCGGGTCAGCGAAGGAGACGATGTGTGCGCCAGCGACAGGTGTGCGCCAGCGACAGCGAGGGTCTCCCCCACACGACCGCGGGAGCGCATCCCGAACAGGGAACACGCTCCCGCCAACCCAAGGCGCCACCGACCGAGCGACAGCCTATGTAGATTCGTGGGATTCGTGGGCCTGCAGGGTCGACGAGCGCACGCTCACACGACGAGGTCCCGACCTGCAGGCCTGCGAATCCCTCGAATCTACCGACCGAGATACTCCAGGAGCTCTTCCTCGCGCATGAAGATCACGCCGAACTGCGCGGCGCGATCGAACTGCGCCTGGAAGTCCTCCTCGCCCTCGCCCAGGAGGACGACGAAGTCGGTCTCGATCGAGACGTCGTTGTCCACCTTGCCGCCGAACTCGGTGATCTTGCGGCGCACCTCGGGCAGGTTGTAGGTGCGGTTGCTGAGGCGCTTGCCCAGGAACACGAACACCTTCTGCTCCGAGGCGTCGAAGAACGGGTTGCGGATCAGGTCGCCCTTGACCACCGGGTCGTTCGGGTCGGGCACGGTGACGTAGTCGCCGGTGATCGGGTCCTGCACCTGCTGGGCCTCGAGGATCGCGCACTTGGACAGGTCGCCCTCGACCTCGCGCACCTCGATCACGCCCTTGACCCGCTGCCGGCCGCCCTTGACGAACTGATACACCTGGAACTTGAGGTTGCGCTGGATCCCGTGGTTGCTGCCCAGGTTGATCCAGGCGTAGCCCAGGCTCGAGTCGGCGTAGACCACCTCACCGTCAGGCCGGCTGTACTCGGCGAAGGTGCGGGTCTTCTTCTTGACCAGGTCCTTGATGCGCCCCTCGAGCTGCGCCTTCTCGCTCTCGAGGCGAGCCACCTGCAGCGAGTGGTCCCGGTTGACGCGGGTGATCTCCTGGAGGATCGCCTCCTTCTCGTCCTGGAGGCGCTTCTTCTCCTGGTCGTAGCGGCGCGCCTGCTCGAGCAGCTGGTCGTCGGTGCGGCTCAGGCGCGCCCGCAGCTCCTCGATCTCCTTCTGCTTCTCGCGGCGGAGCTTGTCGAGGTCCTGCCGGATGGTCTCGACCTCCTCGCGGGCCCGGATCCGCTCGTAGCGCAGGCGGGGAATGATGTGGATCACCGCCCACAGCTGGTCGAACAGCTCGTTGGTGATCCCGGCCAGGCCGCCGTACTCCTTGAAGTCCCGCTCCACGCCCTTGTAGGCGGCCATGTCCTCCCAGATCTTCTTGATCTGGGGGTCCTGGATGTTCTTCCAGTCCTCGGTCGCGATCCACTCGTCCGACAGGATCTGCTGGAGCTTCTTGTTGGCCTCGCTGAGGATCGTGGTCTCGAAGTGATCCTTGCGGACCTCGCGGTCCTCGCCGTGGACCAGCTCGCGGATGCCCTGGATCTCCTGCGCCAGCGTCCGGACGCGCTGCTGCTCGTCCTCGAACTTCTTCTTGGCTCCAGAGATCTCCCGCTCCTTGAGGGTCAGGTCCTGGTTCAGCCGGTAGCAGACCAGGAGCAGGCCCATCGAGACGAGGATCGCAAAGATCAGCCCCACCAGATAAACGGTGGACCCAGTGCTGCCCCGCGCCATAGCGTACTTCCTTCGCTCTGGGACCCGACCGCGCGCCCAGCGCGCCTGGGGCGCTGCGGTCGAGGCGGGCCGCATTCTAAGCAGGTCCCCGGGGGCGGGGCAACACCATAAGTCATTGGGTACGAGCGGGTGTCGTGGCGATGACCGGGCGATGACCGGGACCTCCGGGGGGGAGATTAGTCTTGACGCCGCCACCGCCATGGCGCATAAAGCTATCCGTCGCACGGATCGCGAGCGGCCACGGGGTTGCTTCCCCGAACGGCTCGCGAGCCAGGCGTGCGACCCTCGCAGGCGAGGCTTCGCAGGCGAGCGCGTTGGAGACCCCCACCGAGCGACCTGAATCATTACCCAGGCCATCCCAACTGTGTCCGGCCGCCTCCCGGTGACGATCCTCGTGCAAGGCGGGATCGCCAGCGGGAAGTCCACGATCTCGCGCCTCCTCGCCCAGCGCGGGGCGGAGCCGATCGACTGCGACGCGCTGGCGCACCAGGCCCTCGAGACCCCGGCGGCCCGCCAGGCCGTGCGCGAGGCCTTCGGCCCCGAGGTGTTCGCCGACGACGGCGCGGTGGACCGGGCCGCCCTGGCGCGGGTCGTGTTCGCCGACGAGGCGGCGCTGCAGCGCCTGGAGGCCATCCTCCACCCCATGGTGGGCGAGCGCGTCCGCGCGGCCCTCGTCGCCGCGGCGGTGGCGGAGGGGGAGCCCCGGCGGGTGGCGGTGATCGACGCGGCCGTGGCGGACAAGATGAAGATGGTCGAGGCGTACGACCTCGTCCTGTTCGTGGACACCAGCCCCGAGACCCGCCGGCGTCGTGCCGCCGAGCGCGGGTGGGCGCCCGGAGAGATCGAGCGCCGCGAAGCGCAACAGAGCGCCCTCGCGCCCAAGCGCGCGGCGGCGGATTACGTGGTCGTCAACGACGGCGACCTGGCGGAGGCGGAGAGCCATGTCGAGCGATTCTGGACAGACCACGTCGAGCCGCGGCGCTAAGCGCCCCTCGGGCGCGCGCAGCCGCAAGAAGAAGGACGTGGACGCCCCCGAGGTCGAGGGTGACGTCGAGGCCGACGCCGACGCCGACGGCGACGACGACGAGGCGCCCAAGAGCCGGTCGACCAAGAAGAAGCGGACCCGCAAGAAGCGGGCGAGCAAGCCCAAGGAGCCCGAGGACTCGGACGCCGACGACGAGGTGGACGGCGAGGGCGACGGGGATGCCGACCAGGACGAGGGCGAAGGCGACGACGACCGCGACGAGGAGGCGGGCTCCCGCCGGGGTCGCCGCGGCCGCCGCGGCCGGCGCGGCCGCTCCGCCACCCCCGCCTTCGGCGGCAAGGGCGACCGCGGCGGGCCCGACGTGGACGACGCCGACGAGGAGGAGACCGAGGCCGAGGCCGAGGACGAGGCCCTCCCGGATGGGCGCGAGCTCGACATCGGCGCGCTGCAGCGGATGCGGATCAAGGAGCTGTGGGAGGTCGGCCGGGAGTACGGCGTGCAGGGCCGCACGGGCCTCAAGAAGCACGAGCTGATCTTCCAGATCATCCGCAACAACCGCCGCGGGACCACCTACGGCGAGGGCGTCCTCGAGATCCTCCCCGACGGGTTCGGCTTCCTCCGCTCGCCGGAGTACAGCTACCTGCCCAGCCCCGACAACGTGTACCTCGCCCCCTCGCAGATCCGCCGCTACGGGCTCCGCACGGGCAACCTGGTGCGCGGCACGATCCGGCCGCCCCAGGAGAAGGAGCGCTTCGTCGCCCTGTCCGAGGTCGAGTCGATCAACGGCGAGTCCCCCGACAAGCTGCGGGAGGTGCCGCACTTCGACGACCTGACGCCGCTGTATCCCGAGGAGCGGCTCACCCTCGAGACCGGCAACGCCGACGACCTCGAGATGCGGATCATGGACCTCATGACCCCGATCGGTAAGGGGCAGCGCGGGCTGATCGTGGCGCCGCCTCGCACCGGCAAGACCATGCTCCTGCAGAAGCTGGCCAACTCGATCGTCCAGCACAACCCCGAGTGCTACCTGATCATCCTCCTGATCGACGAGCGGCCGGAGGAGGTGACCGACATGTCGCGGAACGTCCCGGCCGAGGTGATCGCCTCGACCTTCGACGAGTCCGCGGCGCGCCACGTGCAGGTGGCGGAGATGGTCATCAACAAGGCCAAGCGCATGGTGGAGTACGGCAACGACGTGGTGATCCTGCTCGACTCGATCACCCGCCTGGGCCGGGCCTACAACACCGAGATCCCCCACTCGGGCAAGATCCTGTCGGGCGGTGTGGACGCCAACGCCCTCAAGGGCCCCAAGCGGTTCTTCGGCGCGGCCCGCAACATCGAGTTCGGCGGCTCGCTCACGATCATCGCCACGGCGCTGGTCGAGACCAACTCCCGCATGGACGAGGTGATCTTCGAGGAGTTCAAGGGCACCGGCAACATGGAGCTCCACCTCGACCGGACCCTGGCCGACCGCCGCATCTGGCCGGCGATCGAGGTGCGCCGCTCGGGCACCCGCAAGGAGGAGCTGCTGCTCGACCCCGAGGAGCTCAAGCGGACCTGGGTGCTGCGCAAGGTGCTCAACGAGATGAACCCGGTGGAGGCCATGACCCTGCTCAAGAGCAAGCTCAAGAGCTTCAAGACCAACGCCGAGTTCCTCATGAACATCAACCCCAACACCAGCCAGTTCTGATCCGGCGTCGCCGCTAAACGGAGGCGCACGATCATGGATGGTCGCGCGAAAGCCGGTTCTCCCGCGCACGCTCCATGACGCGACCCTCCGATCGTGAACTGCCGTTTAGGGCGCTGGGGGCCGCTGCGCGCGCGCCCACTCCAGGAACGGGTCGACCGCGGCGTCGACGTAGCCGATCGGCGTCCCGCCTGCAGCCGCGACGCGCGACGACTCGCCGGAGTCGAGCACGTGGACGAGCACGGGCCTCCCCGACACCTCGCGGAGGACCTCGAGCGCCGTGGTGAGCCGCCGCACGTTGACGACGACGGCGGCGGCCCGGTCCGCCCCCACGTGGGACAGGAGCCGGCGGTCTGCCGCGTCGCCGCGGAACACGGCCAGTCCCGCCGCTGCGGCGCGCTGCA
>JAWLGW010000346.1:0-6681 GCA_041690735.1 Planctomycetota bacterium | reverse complement strand
GCCGTGCCCCCCCCGCCGCCCCCGCCCCCCAAGCCGGTGCCCAAGCCCGACCCCGAGCCGACGCCGCCCTCCTCGCCGTCCTCGTTCTACTAGCCTAGCCAACGAGCGGTCGGCCCTCAGTCGACGGACCCGCACGCCCCGGCCGCGCCGGGGCGTCTTGCGTGTGTGGGCTTAAGACGAGAGCGAGCGGCGGGACTGGTAGAACCGGCTCGCGTAGCGCAGGAACTTGCGCTCCTGCCGGCTCAGGCTCTCCATGCCCTCATCGCTGATCTTCGCCAGCAGCTGCTCGACCCGGGCCCGGGCGTCGACCTCGGCCTGCAGCACCCGGATCTCGCGCAGGACCTGGTAGCGCCGGCGGACGTGCAACGCGCCGCGGCTGACCACCAGGGCCAGGCCGCCCGCGGCCAGGCCCATGAGGTGCCCGAGCAGGTCGGTCCGCTCCCGCTCCAGCCGGCCGATCGCCAGCAGGTCCGCCCGGCGCAGGGCCGGCTCCCGGGCCGTCTCGGCGTAGGCGAGCTCCTGCCGCTCCTGCACCTTGCGGCGCAGGGCGTCCTGCTGCGAGTGGTCGACCAGCGCCAGGACCATGAACAGGAAGCAGGCGGTGAGCAGGTAGACCACCGGGAAGGGGATCCCCCCCACCCGCCGCTCGTTGCCCAGCAAGAACAGGTAGGCCGTGAGCAGGCCGGCCGAGGCGCCGCTGGCCCCCAGGAACAGGGCGCCGTCGACGAGGTGCGTCTCGTACAGCGCGACGTGGGCCAGGGCCGTGAGCGCGGCCGAGAAGCCATAGATCAGGAGGAACCGCACGCGCCCCACCCGCTCCTCGACCGGCAGGCCCACCAGGAGCAGGACGCCGGCCGAGACCACGAACTCGAGCGGGTAGACGTTGAGGAAGGGGTAGCTGAGCAGGGTCCAGGGGCGCTCGAGGAGGGCCGCCGCGCCGGAGACGCCGAACGTGTCCAGGACGTGCGGATACCAGCTCGCCTCCCGCGTGCCGACGACCAGCACGAGGAACACGACGAGCTGTACGCAGAACAGGAGGTGAGAAGCCCTCACCCCCGCTTCGGTGCCGGCGATAGCGGAGCGATCCACAGGTGGCGACGTCCCCTGTTCGGTTCAGACGATAGCACCGCCTCCTCAAACGTGCAGCCCTCGGTTGCGCGCCCCGCCCTCGACGTGGTGCGTCATGGCTGCTGCGGAGGCGAGTAGAATGCCGCGCTCGGAGGATTCCCATGAAGACCGCCCGCCCCGTGTACCTGATCGGCGCCCACCACACGCCCTTCATCGGCAAGTTCCACCCCGACTTCATCTGGAAGGGCCACGCCGACTTCGGTACGCGCGACAACCCCAGCCTCGAGGACTACGTGCACCGGGCCGCCCTGGGGGCGCTGGAGGACGCGGGCCTCGCCCCCAAGGACGTCCAGAAGGGCTTCGTGGGCAACTTCGTGGGCGAGCTGTTCAGCAACCAGGGCCACCTGGGGTCGGTGCTGGCCTCGGCCCACCCCGACCTCGCGGGCAAGGCCTTCAGCCGCCTGGAGGGCGCCTGCGCCAGCGGCGCGCTGGCCCTGTTGGCGGGCGTGGACGCGATCGCCGCCGGCTGCGACGTGGCCCTGGTCGTCGGGGCGGAGGTCCAGACCACCGTCAACGCCAAGATCGGCGCCGACTACCTGGCCCGCGCCTCGCACTACCGCACGCAGCGGGACCTCGACCCCTTCACCTTCCCGGCGCTGTTCGCCCGGCGGGTGAAGGCCTACCAGGAGGCGTTCGGCCTGGAGAGCGCCGACCTCGCCAAGGTGGTGGTGAACGCCTACGCCAACGCGGCCAAGAACGAGAACGCCCACATGAAGGCGGTCTCCATGACCCTCGAGCGGGCCGCCGAGGCGAGCGACAAGAACCCGGCCTTCCTCGACAACGAGGAGCTGCGTCCCTACCTCAAGGTGTCGGACTGCTCGCAGGTCAGTGACGGCGGGTCGGCGGTGGTCCTGGTGAGCGAGGAGGGCCTGAAGAAGGCGGGCAAGACCTCCGATCAGGCCATCCGGCTGCTCGCCTACGGTCACGCCACCGGCCCGATCGAGGGCCCCGACGACCTGACCGAGATGGCCGTCACCCGCGCCGCCGGACAGCAGGCCTTCGGCGACGCCGGCCTCACGCCCCAGGGCGTGCAGGTGGCCGAGGTGCACGACTGCTTCGCCATCGCGCAGGTCCTCGCCATGGAGGCGCTCGGCTTCGCGGAGCGCGGCAAGGCCAAGGAGCAGCTGATCGCCACCGACGCCATGGCGCTGGGCGGCTCGATCCCCACCAACACCGGCGGCGGCCTCATGGCCTTCGGCCACCCGGTGGGCGCCACCGGGGTCAAGCAGGCGGGGGAGCTGTTCCGGCAGCTCATGGGCCGGTGCGGGGAGTACCAGGTCGGCGGCGAGCCGCAGGTCGGCCTGGCCCAGAACATGGGCGGGGACGACCGGACCGCGGTCGTCACCCTGTGGCGGCGAGGGTAGGCGTGCGGCGGACGCTGCTCGCGCTCCTCCCGGCGGCGCTGCTCGCGCTCGGTGCGCCGACCGCGCGCGCTCAGGACCCGGTCCCGCCGCCTCGCAACGACTGGCAGGTCCTGGTGGACGCCCGGCAGCCAGAGGTCGTCGAGGTCGTAGAGCGACTGCGGGCGCACCGCGAGTCGCAGGGCCTGGCGACGCTGCTGCAAGAGGTCACGACCCCTGCCAGGCCCGAGACGGTGCAGGGCTGGGTGCGGCACGCCCGGCCGCGCTTCCTCCTGCTCGTGGGCGACGTGGACATGTTCCCCGCCTGGTCCGTGCAGCATCCGGGCGTCGAGGAGGCGGTGGCCACGGATCGGCCCTACGGCGACCTCGACGGGGACGGCTACCCGGAGGTCTCGGTGGGCCGGATCCCCTCAGGCGATACGGAAGTGGTCCGGCGAGTGGTGGAGCGGATCATCCGCTACGAGGCCGAGACGGCGCCCGGACCCTGGCGGCGCGAGTGCGCCCTGCTGGCCGGCGAGGGCGGCTTCTCGCCCCAGATCGACGCCATCATCGAGTCGCTGTTCGCGCGGGTGGTCTCCGAGGCGATCGCGCCCGGCTACTCGGTGGACCTCACCTACGCCAACCCCAGCTCGCGCTACTGCTACCCGCCGCATCAGTTCGCCAGCCGGGTGATCGACCGCTTCAACGAGGGCGCGCTGGTGTACGCCTACGTGGGCCACGGTCAGGTCACCAGCGTCGACGACCTGGACGTGAAGGGGCCGGGGGGGGTCAAGCGCTACCCGGTGCTGGGTGTGGACCAGGTCCCGCAGCTGTCGGCTGACGCCCGCCGGGCGCCGATCCTGCTGGCGATCGCCTGCTGGACCGGCAAGTTCGAGGGCGACCGCCCCTGCATCGGCGAGGAGCTGATGGCCGCCGAGGGCGGACCGGTCGCCTTCTACGGCTCGAGCCGGGTGTCGCACCCGGTCCACAACGCGCTGCTCGCCAAGGCCCTGGTGGGCCAGCTCCTGGCCGGCACCGGCCAGGTGCGGCTCGGCTCGGCCCTCGACGCCGCCGAGCGGGAGATGGTCCGCGGCCGCGCCGCGGCCGAGCCCGCCGCCGCGCCCGACCCGATCCGGATCCAGGTCCTGACCCTGGCCCGCGCCTTCCTGGGCGGCGAGGCGGTCGACCGCGAGATGCCTCGCCACGTCGACATGTACAACCTGCTGGGCGACCCGGCCCTTGTCCTGGCCCGCCCCGAGGCGGAGGTCGCCATCGAGGCGGCCGAGCGGGCGACCGCCGGCGAGGCGCTCGAGGTGAAGGGGCGAGTGCGGGGCGAGGGCGCGACCTCGGTCACCGTGACCCTCGAGACCGAGCGGACCCGCGTGGCCCGACCCGACGGACCCCAGGGCGAGACGCCGGTGGAGCGCTACGCCCGCGCCAACGACCAGGTGGTGTGGACCGAGCTGGCGCCGGTGGCCGCCGACGGCACCTTCACCGTGACCCTCCAGCCGCCCCGCGGGCTCCCCGCCGGCCGCTACTGGGTCAAGGCCTTCGCCCAGGGCCGGCGCTGCGGCCTCGGCGCCGCTGCGGTCGAGGTCGTCGCCCCCGAGGGGTACGACCCCTTCGAGGAGGAGGACGGCTGGGAGGGGGAGGAAGAGGAGGAGTAGCGCGCCTGCGGCCGACGGGTGCCCGACTTGCGGGCCGCGTGGGCCCTTGCCACCTTGGGTCGGAGGCCGCGATGCCGTACCTCGAGCTGGTGGGTGGAGCCGGAGACCGCTGGGAGCTGGTGGCGGGGACTCCCTTCACGATCGGGAGCTCGCGCCGCGCGGACCTGAGCCTGAAGGGGCAGGGGATCTCGTTCACGCACGCGGTGATCGAGCCTGCGGAGGGAGGGCTCCGGCTGGTGGCCAAGCCGTCGGCGGGCGGCACCTGGGTCAACGGCGAGCAGGTGGAGCGGGCCCGACCCCGCCCGCTGACGCCGGGCGACCTGCTGCGCTTCGGCGACGTGGAGGCGCGCTTCCTGGCCGAGGAGCCCGCCGCGTCCGGCGCTGCACCAGGCGTCTCGGCCATGCCGCACCCGATCGGGCGGCCGGCCCCCGACCCCAGCAGCGCCGCGGGACCCGCCGACCTGCTCGCGGCCGCCGCGGCCCTCCCGCCCGGTGAGGCGCTGGCGCTCCTCCGCGAGGAGGTCGCGCGCCTCGCCGAGGCGCTGCAGCGCGCCGAGGCGGCGCAGGAGTCGCAGCGGGGGCTGCTCGCCGCCGCCGAGGAGGCGCGCGCCTCCGCGGAGGGCAGGGTGTCGGAGCTGGAGGGGCGGCTCGCTCGCGAGGCCGCGGCGAACGAGGCGCTGCGCGAGGAGGTGCGCGCGCTGGAGCCGACCCGCTCCTCCTGACGTCGCTCCGGGCGGGCTCGGCCGCGACGCCGGTCAGTCGTCCGAGTAGTAGTGGCTGTCGGGGTCGATCTTGTCGTCGTCGTAGTACGTGTTCGATCCCGCCTTGGAGCGGATGTCGAACGTCCCCTCGTAGTAGTGCTCCTGCCCCTCGCCGATCTCCTCCAGCCAGCTCTCGAGCGGGTCGATGGTGTTCGTGAACCAGCGGGTGGGCGCGAGCCCCTGCGGCGTGGGCCACGGGTCGTAGGCCACCGCGTGGGTCGCGTAGGGCAGCTGGATCAGGGAGTAGGTGTCGGGCTGGAGGTGCGCGGCCACGGGGTAGATCCCGACCCAGTGGGTGACCTTGCCCTCGTCCTGGTCGCCCGAGGCGGACCCCGGTCGCTTGAACGTGGCGAGGATCAGCGACATGTCGGGCGGCCGCACCCCGCACAGTCCAGTGACCACCTCGTCGAGGAGCAGGTGCAAGCCCGCCGCGTTGGAGCCCGAGAAGCCCTCGGGCGGCTCGTGTCCGGCCAGGTAGCTGTACTGCAGCAGCACCATCGCCAGGTCGGACAGGGCCTGGGGCGTGCACTTGCCCTGGGCGATCGCCTCCATGGACGGGGTGGCCCGGGCGTCGACGGCGTACGCGAAGTGCTTCTTCCGGGCGGCCGCCGCCTGCCCGATCTTCTTGAGGCTGTCGGGGGCGAGCAGGTACAGCCCGGCCACCAGGCACATGGGCCCGCAGGTCGTCCAGTCGAGCTCCGTGTGCTCGCGACCGTCGACCTGGCAGAGGCGGGGCAGGCTCTCGTAGCGGGCCTGGAAGGGGAACCCCGGCAGCAGGCCGGTATCGCTGCGGCCAGCCACCTTCGCCTCGGCCTGGGTCGCCGTCTGGGTGTGCCCCTTCGACCCTCCGAACCCCGCGCCGGTGGCCTCGAGCGAGTCGACCACCTGCAGGTGGAGGCGCTTGGTGCTCACGGTGGCGAACTGCGTGAACAGCTCCAGCCGCGCCTGCAGGGCGTCGGGCGCATCGGCCGGGATCGTGACGGGGCGGGTGCCGTCGGCCTGGAGGTTCTCCGCCGGGATCGGCTTCTGTCCCCCGCGCAGCCACTCGCGCAGCGTGATCCGCTCGAGCTCTCGCCCCGCGCCGTCGAGCAGCAGGAGCCGCAGCCCGCTGCCGCGGTGGTCGCCCTTGAGGGACCACTGGAAGCTGACGTCCTGGCCGCGCGCCACCGCCGCCGGGGCGCCGCCGCGCGGGTAGCGGCAGAAGCCCTGGGAGGGCACGTAGCGGGCCTCGCTGCCGACCGAGCCCGCCGCGGTGGCGGCGTAGAAGGAGAAGATCGAGGGCATGGCGTAGTTCTCGCGCAGCCGGATCACGGCGCTCGACGTCACCTGTCCGCTGGCGTCGAGGAGCTCGAGGTCGGCCTCCCACCAGTTGCGGAAGGCGCGGTCGTTCTCGTGCTCCGCGCTCCCCTTCCACAGCCCCCCCAGCCGCTCGCACAGGTCGGTCACATCGCGCGAGGGGAGGGCGGTCATGGCGCCGGCCTCGCGGTTGACGGTGAGGCGCACCCGCCCCCCCTCGGGGGCGAGGACCTTCCAGCTGAGGACGGTGTCGGACTTGGGCGTGATCTGCCCCCACCACCAGTGCTGGTTGTCGTCGCTCATGAACTTGGTGATCGCCTGGAACGAGCCGGCCACGCCGGCGACGCTCATGGCGGACACGAACCTGTCCGTGCCGAAGCGCGGGTGCCCACCCTCCATCACGCGGCGGAGGAGCCGCGGCGGCTGCTTCCCTGCCTCCTCGGGCGGCTTGCCGCGCACCTCGAAGCGAAGGATGCCCCGCACCGCCAC
>JAWLGW010000345.1:0-6694 GCA_041690735.1 Planctomycetota bacterium | reverse complement strand
CGATAGTGCCCCTCGCGAGGCGCTCTCTGCGTCTTGCGACAGCCTCTACCCCAGCGTCCCGCCGTCGAGCACGAGCACGGCGCCGTTCATGTAGGTGTTGCGGCGCGAGGCCAGCCACGCCACGAGCTCGCCGCACTCCTCGGGGCGGCCGAACCGGCCCAGGGCGCAGGCGTCGAGGTACCGTCGCTGGTGGTGCTCGGGGATCGTCGCCTTGAGCCCGCCCTCGAAGATCCCCGCCGCCACCGCGTTGACCAGCACCCCGTAGCGCCCCACCTCATGGGCCAGGCTGCGGGTGAACGCCTCCAGGCCGCCCTTGCTGGCCGCGTAGTGGACGGGGCCCGGGATCGTCCGCGACCCGGTGATCGAGCTGATGTTCACCACCCGGCCGCGCTTCTGCCGGACCATCACGCGGACGGCGGCGCGGGTGAGGCGGATGGCGGCGATCAGGTTCACCTCCAGGAGGGCGCCCAGGTCGTCGTCGTCGAGGAGGACGAAGGGGACGGCCTCGCTGTAGGCGGCGTTGTTGACCAGCGCGTCCAGGCCGCCCCAGGCCTCCTCCACCGCGCCGGTCGCTCGCCCGGCCGCGGCGGGGTCGCGCAGGTCGACCTGCAGCGGCAAGGCCTCACCGCCGGCCGCCTCGATCGCGGCGCGGGCCGCGTCCGCGCCGGCCTCGTTGGTGGCCCAGGTGAAGGCGACCCGCGCGCCCTCCCGCGCCGCCACCTCGCAGATCCCTCGCCCCAGGCCGCCCGACCCGCCGGTGACCAGGAGGCGGTCGCCCGCCAGCAGCCCGGCAGGCGCCGCTCCGCTCGAGTCGCTCATGGCAGGCATGCTGCCCGAGCGGCCGGCGCCGCGCCAGCGGCTGGGCTACCTTGCCGGACATGCGCGGCCCACACCTGCTGCCCGCCCTCGCCCGCCGGCCCGGCGTCGCCTTCGCGATCTGCCTGGCCGTGACCACGCAGCTGGAGACCTTCGGCCTGGCGCTGCTGGTGGTGTGCGGCCTCGTCGCCCTGCAGGCCGGCTCCCTGGGGCTGGCCCTGGCGTCGCTGGTCCCCAACCTGGTCCCGGTGGTGGGGGTGATCGGCCTCATGGGCTGGCTCGACCTCCCGGTCGACGTGACCAACGTGCTGGTCGCCGCGGTGGCGATCGGGATCGTGGTCGACGACACGGTGCACCTGCTGCACGGCTACCGGGAGGCGCGCCGGACCCTCCCCCCGCGCGCGGCCCTCGAGCAGGCGGTGAGCGTGGCCGGGCGGGCGGTGCTGGCGACGTCGGTGGTCCTCGCCGGCGCCTTCGCCAGCTACCTCGCCTCGCCGCTCGGCTTCGTGCGCGTGTTCGGGCTGCTGGCCTGCCTCACCTTCGCCGCTGCGCTGCTCGCCGACCTGGTGCTGCTGCCGGCGCTGCTGCTGGCGGCCGGCGACGACGCTCCCGAGGCGTGAGGCCCTCACGCAACATGCGGCCTCCTCTCGGGCTCGCTGGACGGACGGCCCGCGCCCCTGCGATCACCACACCAGGTCTCGGGCCTCCCCCTCGCCGCGGACGGCGAGGCGGCGCACCTTCAGCCCCAGCGCCGCGGCGGCGTTCAGCACCTCGTCCGTCGCAGCCGGGCCGACCCGGCAGATCGCGGGGCCGGTGTAGCCCCACCGGCGGGCGATCAGGAGGGGCAGCGCTCCTGGCGTCATCTCGAGGACCGCAGTGGGCAGCAGGCGCCCGCCGATCCGCGCCCGCTCGGGCGGCAGCAGCGGGACCTCGAGGTCGACGAGCAGCAGATCGGGTGGGCGCGGCGGGCGAGCGGCGTCCGCCGCGTCGGCCAGGCGGCGCAGCAGGGGGTGACCCAGCGGGGTCCGCTCGGCCGGCGCCTCGTAGGACGAGGTGAGGACGGGGGTCGCCGCCAGACCGGCGCCCGCCACCGCGCAGGCGCCGCCGAGAGCGCGGCACGCGACGAGCGATCCGCCCGGCCGCGCGGCTCCCCCGCTCAACAACGCTCGTCCGTCCGCGGCCTGCCCCGCTCCAGACAGCAGAGGCGGAACCCGCCCCGTCCGCTCCACCTCGGCGGCCAGCGCCAGGCTGAGCAGGCCCGAGGCGCCCAGGGTATGCCCGCAGGTCGGCAGGGCGCTGCCGATCGGCGTCGTGGCGGGCAGGGCCGCCGCCAGGGCGGCGAGCTCCACCGCGTCGACCGCCGCCGGGCCCGTCCCCAAGGCGAGGGCCCGGGCCGCGCTCCCGGCGTTCGGCAGCGCCTGGAGGGCGCGGCGCAGGCCGTCGCCTTCGCGGAGGTCCTGGGTGAGGACCGGACCCGCCAGCGGGACGCCGCCTCCGCCGCGCGCCAGGCGCAGGGCGACGGCCGCCTCGCCGGGCAGGAAGCCGATCGCGTGGCGCGTCCAGGGGGGCGCGGCCTCCTCGGCCAGGACCCGCAGCCCCTCGAAGTTGTCGTGGCTGGCAGGCGACAGGATCTCCGCCGCCAGCACCACCACCTCGGGGGCGCCCGCCGCCAGGAGGAGCCGCCCCAGCCACAGGGCCTGCAGGCCCGACGCGCACGAGCCGCTCACCACCGCGGCGGTCCGACCCGAGACGGTCCGGCCCGCCGAGGGGGTCCCGCGCAGCAGCGTCTCGGCGTCGAAGGCGCGCCGCCACCCCGCGTCGTCCAGGCCGTCGGCGCCGCCGTTGCAGGAGGCGACGAGCAGAGGGACGTCCGGGGGCGGCGGGCCCAGGTCGGCGAGGGCAGCGGCCGCGAGGGCGCTCCACCGCTGGGCGCCCCGGAGCTGGCGCCCCGCCACCGCCGTCGCCGGGCGGCAGCGGCGGCAAGACCAGCTCGGGTGCGGGGGCCACGGCAGGGGCTCAGGCCCTCGCGGCGCGGCGGCCTGCCACACGTCGCCCGCCCCGCCCTGCGCGGTGGCGAGGCCGACTCCGGCGACCGCGACGGGCTGCTCCTGCCAGGTCACACCGCGAGCATGACCGGCCGCGCGCTCGGAAACCAGCGCGGTCAACGGTGGTGGGAGCGGCTGCGGCGGCGCATGATCGGCGAGGAGGAGGTGCCGCGTGTCCCCGCCCGCCGTCGTCGACGCCTGGATCCAGCACCCGACGCCCGCCTTCTTGGCGCACCCCATGTTCGCGACCCTGCGCCGGTGGATGGGCCTGCAGGAGGTGCCCGAGGCCTTCCCCCTGCAGCTCACCACCGAGGCCCTGAGGGCGGGGGGCGTCGGCCGCGCCCTGACCTGCGCCTGGTGGGGCCCGCAGGGGGCGCTGATCGGCAACGACGAGGTGGCGGAGTGGGTGCGCGCGGCGCCCGAGCTGCTGAGCGGCGTCGCCGCCGTCGACCTGCGCCGGCCCATGGCCGCGATCGAGGAGCTGCGCCGCTGCGTCCGCGACCTCGGGTTCGTCGCCCTGCGGGTGCTGCCCTGGCTGTGGGAGCGCCCGCCCGACGACCGCCTGTACTACCCGCTGTACGCCGAGTGCGTGCAGCTCGGGGTCCCCTTCTGCCTGCAGGTCGGCCACACCGGCCCCCTGGCTCCCTCCGATCCGGGCCGGCCGATCCCGTACCTCGATCGGGTGGCCCTCGACTTCCCCGAGCTCACGATCGTGGGCGGGCACATCGGCTACCCCTGGACCGCCGAGATGATCGCCCTCGCCACCAAGTATCCGAACGTCTACATCGACACCTCGGCCTACAAGCCGAGCCGCTATCCCCCCGAGCTGGTGGGCTTCCTGCGCGGCCACGGCCGGCGGAAGGTGCTGTTCGGGAGCAACTACCCCATGGTGCAGCCGGGTGAGGCGCTGGACGAGGTGGACGCCCTCGGCCTCGACGAGGAGGCACGCCGGCTGTTCCTGGGCGAGAACGCGCGGCGCGTGTTCGCCCTGTAGGCCGCAGGAGCGGCCTGTGAGCCGCATTCTGCGGCGCGAGACGCAGCGTGGAGTCGCTCGCCACGGAACCTGGCCGCTGAAAAGAGTGCGAGGGAATGCAGGGGGTTTGGGCGTGCCCTGACAACGACTTAGCTTCGGCCCTGCCGTTGCACATGGGGCCCTGCGGAAGGAAGGGAAGACTCATGCAACGCTCGGCTCTCGCCTATGGCCTCATGGCCCTCATGCTCGTCGGCTGCGGCAACCACCGCGCCCCTGCCCCCGCTGGAGCCACCGCGGCGCCGTCCACCAGCGCAGCCACGCCCGCCGCGCCCACGCCCACCCCGGCCCCGACCCTCGCGGGCGCCCACGGGGAGCTGGTCGCGGTGCCCGCCGGCAGCGGCACCACCCTCGCGTTCCGGGTGGACGGCGAGGCCGAGGCGCGCGGCGTCCCCGCCCCCGCCCCGCGCACCGGCGCCGGCGCGCGGCTGGGGAGCACCCTCACCGTCGACGGCCGGATCGAGCCGAACGCGGGCGGCGCCACGGGCCTCGCAGAGCGGCTGCAGGTCGATGCCTTCGCGGTAGACGAGGTCGCGGTGTGCGGTCGCCTCGGCGTGGCGGCCCTGGCCGGCGGCGGCCTCGTGTTCGAGGCGAACGACGGGCGCCGCTTCGAGCCGACGGGGCCCCTGGCCGCCGCCCTGCTGGCCGAGCCGGTCGACGTGCCCCTGTTCGTGACCGGTGACGTCGACGCGGCCCACGTCCCTGCGGCCCGCGGCGCCCTGGGCCTCAGCGTCACCGCGTTCCGCGACGCGGTCGAGGTGGGCCTGAGCTCGCGCGGCGGCCTCCTCGCCTACGACTCGCGCCTGCTGGTCGAGGACGCGGCCGCCAGCGGCCGCTACCGACTGAAGGTCTCCGCCCTCCCCTGGGCCAACCTCGACCGCACCGGCGCCGGGATCCTCCCCGCCGCCGACCAGACCGACCTCGAGCAGCTGGTGGCGGCGGCCGACCTGCGCTCGCAGCCGGTCGCGTTCCAGGGCCTGCCGGTGTGGGACGTGCCGCAGACGTTCCTCACCTACGCCGACCGCACCGGCCAGGTGACCATCGAGATCGGCTTCCAGGCCCAGCTCCCGACCGAGGTCGCGGCGCTGGTGACGCGGCTGAAGGACCTGCAGGAGGCCGTCCCCACCCTGCGCACCCTCGACCGCGGCGCCTACAGCACGATCACCCGGGGCAAGGTCGAGGTCACCCGCACCGCGGCCGGGCTCAAGCGGCTCATGGGTGAGATCCACGGCAGCGCGCCGGCCGCCGCCCCCAAGGTCGACCTGAAGGAGGAGGTCGTGGTGGCGGCCTTCCGCGGCCTCGCCAACGTGAGCGACCGGATCGAGGTCGCCTCGATCGAGCGGCTGGGCGACGACATCTACGTCACGATCGATCGCGCCGGGTCCACCCTGCGCCCCGCCCTGCCGCTCAGGGCGCCGGCGATCAAGCTGCCGCTGATCGGCAAGACGATCACCGCGCCGGCGCTCAACCCCGCGGCGCTCCGCACCCGCCCCTACGACCTGGCGGCGATCGACTTCGCCGGGCTGAAGGGCAACCTGATCATCGACGGCCAGACCTACCCGCTGCGCAAGCCCCGCCTGGTGCGGCCGAACCTGCCGATCACCACCCTGCCGCCGGTCCTCAAGCCGACCCTGCCGGTCCCCCAGCCGATCCCGCCGATCCCCCAGCCGCAGCCGGTGCCGCCGATCATCAAGACCCCCCAGCCGATCGGACCGGCGCCGCCCAAGCCGATCGGGCCGGTCGTGAAGCCCAAGCTCACCGCGAACCTCGGCGCCCTCACGCAGCCGGCCCTGATGCTGCGCTGAACGGCGCGCTGACCGAGACTCCCTTCCCAGCCTCTCTCACGCGAGCGGGTCGGCCCTTGGCCGGCCCGCTCGTGTGTACAGAGGAACCGAGAACATGAACGAGGGAGCAGGGAACGCGCTCGGTGGGTCGACCGCTTCATTCCTCAGCTCGGTTCATGTTCACATTCCCTGTTCGGGGCTCTACTCCGCCACCTCGGCGCCCTCCTCGCGATACCGCTTGAGCTTTCGGTACAGCGTCGCGGTCCCGATCCCGAGGTCGGCCGCCGTCTGGCCGCGGTTGCCTTCGTTGCGGGCCAGGACGGCCAGGATGTGCTCTCGCTCCACGTCTGCCAGCGGCCGGGGCGCGCCGGGCGCCGCGGCCTGCGGTGCGGCGGCGGCCTCGGCGCCGGCGCCGGCGCGGCGGACCTCCTCGGGCAGGTCGTGCGCGTCGATCCGCGGCTCGCAGCCCGCCACCACCACCGCCCGCTCGATCGCGTTCTGGAGCTCGCGCACGTTTCCGCGCCAGGGGTAGCGGACCAGGGCGTCGGCGGCGGCGGGGGTGAAGCCGTTCACGTCGCAGCCCAGGCGCTCCGCCACCTCGACCAGGATCGACCGGGCCAGGGGGAGCACGTCCTCGCGGCGGGCGCGCAGGGGCGGGATCTGCAGCTCGATCACCTTGAGGCGATAGAACAGGTCCTCGCGGAACCGCCCCGCCTCGACCTCGCGGGTCAGGTCCCGGTTGGTGGCGGCCACCACCCGCACGTCGACGGGGCGAGCGGTGTTCTCACCCACCCGGCGCACCTCGCGCTCCTGCAGCACCCGCAGCAGCTTGACCTGCGTCGCCGGCGGCAGCTCGCCCACCTCGTCGAGGAAGATCGTGCCCCGCTGGGCGGCCTCGAACAGGCCGATCCGCTCGCCGGTGGCGCCGGTGAAGGCCCCCCTGGCGTGGCCGAACAGCTCGCTCTCCAGCAGGCTCTCCGCGATCGCCCCGCAGTTGATCGCCACGAACGGCCCCGCCA
>JAWLGW010000344.1:0-6695 GCA_041690735.1 Planctomycetota bacterium | reverse complement strand
CCACCAGGCCACCCTGGGCGCGCTCCTCCTCACAACCTGGGCCCGCTCCCGCCACGACGTGGAGCTGCTGCGCGAGGGCGAGGTGCGCCTGTCGGTCGCGCTGGAGCTCGGCCCTACGGTGCCCTCGGTGCTGTGGACGGTCGGGGTGGCGCACCTCGACCTGCTGGCCCTGCGAGGCGAGCGCCGTCACCTCGACGCGGCGGCGGAGGCGTTGCAGCGCCTGCTGGCCCAGCGACCCGAGCAGGAGCGCCGGGTGCGGGCGCTGCTCCGCCGTCGAGCCGCCGAGCTGGGCTCCGCCCGCGCCGAGCTCGAGCGGCGCCTGTGGGGGCCCTGAGCGCCGCCTCGGAGTCGAGCGGGTGCAGATGACCTGAAGGACAGACCTTCGTGCCCGTGCCCGTGCCGGTGCCAATGCCCGCAGAGCCTTCGGGCCGCAAAGTGCGAGGAGCGCCTCGCGAGGGGCCCTATCGAACACGGAATATCAACAGGGAACATCAATGAGAACAGGGAACGGCTCGTCCTCCGAGACCTAACTGCGTTGCCTACAGCGGAGCCATTCCCTGTTCCCATTCTCTGTTTGCTGTCGATACTCCGTGTTCGATCTCTTCGGGCTACACGGCTGCCTATTACGACAGCCGCGGGGGGGCGGAGCCCCCCCGCGAACCACACAGACCTTGAGGCAATTGGGGGTTACGGCTAGGCTCGGGCCGGCCGCTCCAGCCGCACCGTCGGCTTGGCTCTCACCTGCAAGGCGCCGCGTGGACGAGTTCTTGGACAAGCTCCAGGAGGACCAGCGGAGGATGCGGAAGTTCCTCCGCAGCCACGGCCTGCAGTTCATGCGCATGGGGCAGGCCCTGGCCGAGGTCCGTAACGCCGGCGGGCGGGTGTTCGTCCTGTGCGAGCCGCCCCTGAGCGGGATCGCGGCGATCGTGGCCGACGAATACCTCGTGCATCTGCCGGCGCTGGCCCTCGACCTCGACGTCGTGCGGCCGCCTTCGGTCGATCCCGACGCCAGCGACGAGGTCCCGCCCACGCCGCGGCACGCCGCGGCACGCCAGGCCGGGCGGCACCTGCACGCGAGCGACGCGGTGCTGGCCTTCCTGCACGAGGGCAGCGACGAGCCCACCCTGGAGGTCCTCTCGCTGGCGCGCCAGCGGGGCGCGCGCCTGCTGGTCGTGAGCGGCCTGGGCGCCAAGCGGGTGGCGCGCAAGCGCACCAAGCTGGTGCTGGCCCTGCCGACCCGCGGCGTGAAGACGATCTGCGAGTCGTGCTTCGTGTGCGCGCGGATCCTGGCGCGGATCTCTCGCGCCGCCTGCCGCGAGGAGGGCGTCGCCGACGAGGCGCAGCTCGTGCGGGCCACCTGCGAGATGTGCAACGAGGAGGTGTTCTTCGACCAGGGGCTGCGGGGGCGGCGCGCGCCCTGCCCGCTGTGCGAGGCCAAGGTGCGGGTGCCCAAGGACTCCGGCCGGCGGGCCCGCTCGCCCGGCGTGGAGACGGTCGAGGTGGAGCCGCCCAGCAGACGTCGCCTCAAGCCGTCGGTCCTCGAGGTCCGCGCCGTCGACCCGGCCGACCTCGAGCTGGAGCTCGACGACCGCTCGCCGCCGCCCCCCCCGCCGCCGCCCCCGCCTCCGCCGGACCCTTCGGCCGAGGCGCCGCGGGGCTTGGTCTCCGCCGACGGGACGCCCGCGCCGAGCTCGGTCGCCGAGCCCCGCTTCGGCTCGGACATCGTGGTCGGCTCGAGCGTGGTCTCGGTCACCCCCGACTCCGAGGACGAGTTGACCTCGGACGGTCCCTCGCCGAGCGTCACCGCCAGCGCCGACCCCTTCGCGCTGGAGGACGCCTTCCTGGCCGACCTCGAGATGCCGGCCGCCCGCGGGGGAGACGGCGCGTCGGGCTCGGCCTCGGCCTCGTCTTCCCGCGACGGAGTCCCGAGCGGGTCCCACCGCCTGGTGTCGGCGCGGTACACCGCGGGCGAGTGCCGGCTGCGGTGGGGCCGCGGCGGCTACCCCGACGAGGAGAGCCCGGAGCACCGCCTGCTGAGCTTCACCAAGCACCGGCTGGAGTTCGTCCTCGACCCCGACGACCCCGCCGGCACCACGCTGCAGGTGGAGGACGAGCTCTACCTGCGGCTGGAGATCCCTGCCTTTCTAGAGCCGATCCTGGTGCGCGGGACGCTCACCCGGATCACCGGTACCTCCGGCGGCGGCGACGGCCCGCGCCTGACCCTCGACTTCCGCGACACGGAGCCGGGGGTGCGCCGCAAGCTGGAGCGCGCCGCAGAGAACCTCAGGGCCCCGGCCTAACGAGCGAGGAGCACCCCCGTGCCGTCCGACCCGTCCAAGGAAGAGCTGCTTTTCGGCAGGATCGCGCTGCTCAACAAGCTGATCACGCAGGAGCAGCTCGATGACGCGCTCGCCCTGCGGCGACGCCGCACCGACGTCAACCAGGACATGGGGCGGCTGCTCAAGGCGCGCGGCTACCTCGACGACCGGCAGTACCGCAGCGTCCGCAAGGCCCAGGAGAAGGCGCTGGTCGGCAAGGGCTACGACGCGGAGGCCGCCAAGTTCCTGGCCCGGGGCATGAACGCCGACGGCACCGCCCCCAACGACGACGAAGCGGCGGGGACGCCGCGCCCGCCCACGGCGAACCTCGGGCGGGCCAAGCCGGAGCCCGGGCCGGCGATCGACGAGCCCGAGGACTTCGACCCGCTGGCGGACGAGGAGTCGCCCGACGCCTTCGAGGACGACGCGCCGCCGGCGCCCGCGGCGCCCGCCATGCCGCGGCCCGAGGAGACGGCGCCGGCCGTGGCGAAGAGGCGCTTCCGCCGCCCGGTCGACCCCGGCGCGCACAAGACCATGGCCACCCTCCTCAAGAAGGCGCGGGAGATGGGGGCGTCCGACCTGCACATGTCGTGCGGCGCCAAGCCGTTCCTGCGGCTGCACGGGCAGATCCAGTACCTCAACGTCCCCGAGATCACGCCGGAGCGGGGCAAGCTGTACGCGGCGGCGCTGATCGGTGACGAGGACTGGCAGCTGTTCATGGAGCGCAACGACTGGGACGGGTCGATCGACCTGGGCAAGACCGGTCGGTTCCGCGCCAACCTGCTGCGGCAGCGGCACGGGGTCTCCGCGGTCTACCGGGTGATCAACACCCGGATCCCCTCCCTCGACGAGCTCGGCCTGCCCGAGTCGTTCGAGAAGTTCACCACCTTCCACCAGGGGCTGGTCCTGGTGACGGGGGCGGCGGGCAGCGGAAAGTCGTCGACGCTGGCGGCCATGATCGAGCTGGTGAACCAGCACCGCAAGGACCACATCATCACGATGGAGGACCCGATCGAGTACGTGTTCACCGGCAAGGGGTGCAACGTCACGCAGCGGCAGATCGACCTCCACACCCGCTCGTGGGGCAACGCCCTGCGGGCCGCGCTGCGCGAGGACCCGGACGTGATCATGATCGGTGAGATGCGCGACCTCGACACGGTGCAGCTCGCCATCACCGCCGCAGAGACCGGCCACCTGGTCTACGGCACCCTGCACACCACCAGCGCCACCCGCACCATCGACCGCCTCCTCGACGTGTTCCCGCCGGGCGAGCAGGCGCAGATCCGCGCCATGGTGTCCGAGTCGCTCAAGGGGGTGATCTCGCAGCAGCTCCTGCCCACCACCGACGGCAAGGGGCGGGTGTGCGCCTACGAGGTGCTGACCTGGACCCCCGCGGTGGCCAACATGATCCGGGAGGGCACCACCTTCAAGCTGTTCTCGATCATGCAGACGGGCCGCAAGGCGGGCATGGTCCTCATGGACGACACGATCAAGCGCCTGCTCAGCGAGGGCAAGATCTCCAAGGAGGTCGCCCGCCAGAACGCGCACAACCCCAAGCTGTTCCAGTAGCCGAAAGGCGGAGTCCTCAGCTCGCGTGATGAGCGCAGCTTCACGGCGGTGAGAGAGCGCTGAGGACTCCGCCTTTCGGTATGAGGCGGGGTGCACGAGCGCAGAGCGCCCTCACGCCTGCTCATTGGAAGAAGCTGCACGATCGAGAGAGAAGCCTGCTCCGTGCCTCGTTGCGTGCTGGGGGAGACGTTCAATACTGAGGACACGGTCTCCAGCTGCAGGTGGTGCGGTGTCGTTCTCAGGTGGTCTGCGACCGTCGGTGCCCTGCGCGACCCTCGCGCTGTTGCTCCTGTCTGCGTGCGTGGGGACGCGACCCGTCCAGGCCGACGAGCTCACGCCGGAGCAGGTCAAGTGAAAGGGCTCGTGGAGGGCTCCGGGCGCTTCGAGGCCCGCTACGTTTCACCGTCCCACCTGCGCCCTCACCTGGAGGGAGGATGGGTGCTGAGTAGGATCGAACTTCCGGCGCTCGACCTCGCCTTCGATCTCGCCTTCGATCTCGCCGACGACCTGGCGACCTGGACGGTGTCCGTCCGCCGCTGACGGCCCGTCCGCTTTGTGTCGCGGTCAGTCGCCGCGTGTGGTGACTGGTGGTCACTCGGCTCCGGGCGGTGTACGGTGAGCTCATGAAGGTGCTCATGCTCGAGGCGTCGAGGGGGCTCCTCGCCGAGCGGCGGCGGCTTGGTCTCGACCGCTGGGACGAGGTGTGGGAGGGGGTCCTGCACATGGTTGCGCCTTCCCACGGGGACCACCAGGAGATCAACGACGCGCTGGGGGTGTTCTTCAAGACCCACTGGCAGTATCTGGGGCTGGGTCGGACCTATCCGGAGACGGGGGTTCGGCGGCCGGAGGCTCCACCGCTGGAGGAGCTGGGGGCCGACGTACCGAGCGACTATCGGACGCCCGACCGCAGCTTCCTGCGCCCGAACCGCCTCGACCGCTACCAGGGCGGCTGGATCGTGGGCGGCCCCAACGCGGTGCTCGAGATCGTGTCCCCCGGCGACGAGAGCCGGCAGAAGCTCGGCTTCTACTTCGAGCTCGGCGTCGAGGAGGTCATCCTCGTCGATCGCCGCACCCGCGCCGTCGAGGTCCTGCGAGCGGGGGCCGCGGGCTTCGAGCCGGTGGCGCCGGCGGCCGACGGCTGGGTCGAGTGCAGGGTGCTCTCGACTCAGCTGCGCTGCACGTCCGCCGAGGACGGTGTGGCCGCCGTGCAGCTGCGTCGGAGCGACGATCCGGCGCGGATCGGGCTCGCCCGGCCGTAGCGCGTCTCACCTCAGGCGGGCCATGTAGGCGCGCCAGCTCTCCTCCAGAGCGCGCATGTCGAGCGGGGCGAAGACCTCGCGGTAGGCGGCCTCGATGTCCAGGCCGCCGCGGAGCGCGTTGAAGTACTTGCGCAGGACCTTGCGCCCGCCGGGGTTCGAGGCCAGGAAGTGGCAGAAGCTCCAGGCCTGGGCGTAGTTGATGTACGGGCGCGAGTCCCAGGTGCGGCGGTCGGCGCGGATCAGGGCGGCCAGCTCGAACGGGCCCGGCGGGAGCTGGCCTGCCAGGGCCTCGCGGATCGTCAGCAGCCGGTTGGGCGCCCGCTGCGGGACCAGGCCGTAGCGGAGCTTCTTCTTGGTGAGCTCGCAGGTGCTGAAGTACTCCGCCAGGCCCTCGTTGAACCAGGTGGGCGGGTCGGGGACGTACAGGTGGATCCACTGGTGGAAGGTCTCGTGCATCAGGGTCTCGAGGGTGCCCTGGTCGAGGAGGCCCTTGCGCCGCGGGTCGGGCTCGGGCTGGTCGTAGAACACCAGCACCCGGAAGTCGGGCAGGTAGTACCCCAGCACGTTCTCGGTGTCCCCCACCTGCAGCAGCCGGGAGAAGGAGCCGAAGTCGGCCTGGCTGGCGAACAGGTACACCGTCGGCACCAGCTCCTCGCTGCGCTCGATCCCGAACAGCTTGTCGTAGGCGGCGTAGGCCTGGTCCATGGTCGTCGCCACCTCGCGCAGCCCTCCGTGCGCGCGGCGGGCGCGCTCGACGGCGCGCGGACGGGCCTCCTCGTCCTCGTCCTTCAGCTTGTGGTCGAGGGCGTCGAGGGCGGCGGCGTCGAGGCCGAGGTCGGTCATGACCTTGTAGCGCCCCTTGGGCGTGAGCTCCTCCAGGGCGTCGGCCGCGTGGGGGTAGCGGCGCCGGAACGGCCCCTCGATCAGGCGACGCAGGGTCGACGCCTCGGGGAAGGCGTCCGCCTCGGCCAGCGCGTAGGCCTCGTCGTGGCGGCCGAGGTAGAAGCAGGCGAAGGCGCGGGCCTCGACGCCCCGCTCGCCCACCAGCGCCTCCGTCTGCTCCAGGGCCTCGATCGCCTGCGAGTAGGCGCCCTGGTGGAACAGGAGCAGCCCCCGCGCGGCGGTCAGCGCCGGCGAGTCGCCTCCCTCGGCCAGCGCCGCCACCGCTCGGTGCAGCCCGGGGAGGTCGCGCCGGTCGTAGGCCTCCAGGGCCGCGAACAGGCTGCGGGCGGTGGCGTCGTCGAGGAACGGCGCCCCCTCGTCGTCACTGGGGCCGCCGCCGGGGGGCGGCAGCGCTCCGGGTCGAGGCCGACCCTCGCCGCCGCTTCCGCCGCCCGGCGCGGGCGGGAGCGTCGCGAACGGGACCTCGTCGTCCTCGTCGAGCCCGTCGTCGATCTCCGTCAGGTCCGGCGGCCCTGGGTCGGCGGGTGGCGCCGGCGTCTCCTTCGGTTCGGGCGGCGCCCCGCCCGCTTCGGGCGCCGTCGTCTCCTTCGGCTCGGGCGCGGGCGCGGGCTGCGCCGGCAGGGGCTTAGGGTCGCGGTCAGGTGCC
>JAWLGW010000343.1:0-6695 GCA_041690735.1 Planctomycetota bacterium | reverse complement strand
CGAGGACGCGGCGCTGTACGTGGATCCGGCCGGCGTCCTGCGCCCCGGCGACAAGCTGGCCCGGGCTCAAGCCCTGGCGATCCAGGCGATCCGGGACCTGCCGCCGCACGTGAGCTTCGGGGTCGTCGCCTTCGCCGCCAACGGCTGGACCTGGCGCGGCGCCCTCCAGAGCGCCACCGCCGAGGCCAAGGGAGCGGCGGAGGTGTGGGTCTCGCGCCTGGTCGCCAGCGGCAACACCGACCTCAGCGCCGGGACCACCGAGGCGGTCGCCCTCCTGCCGCGCCACGCCAGCGCGCCCCACGCGCTGGTCCTGATCAGCGACGGCACCCCGACGACCAGCGAGCCGGACCTGCAGCGCCTCCTGGTCGAGCAGGACGTGAACGGCGCCGCCCTGGTGCACACGGTCACGGTCGGCAGCGCCGACACCACCGACCGCGACCTCATGCAGGCGATCGCCGCCGACAACGGGGGGGACGCCGTGGCGGTGCGGTGAGGCGGCTGTCGCTGACGCGATCGCTCCATCAGTGTCCCGACACGAAGTCCGCCTTCGAATCCTGAAGAGTCGAAGCGCGGAGATGGCTGAACGCACAGAGATCGCAGAGATCCGCTGAGCGCTTCTGTGCGACCCTCTGCGCGCTGCGATCCCCACGCCTCGATTGGGTGCAGCGCCTTCCTACCCGAGCCCGCCCTCGTCCTCGTGCAGCTCGGTCCGGTAGTAGCTCCGGTAGTAACCGTAGTACGCCCCGAGGTCGCCCGCCCCCTGGTGGTTGAACAGCACGCCCTGCGGCGCGGAGCCGACCCGGGCGAGCTCGGTCTGGGCCAGCTGGCTGGCCGAGCGGCTGGACGCGCGGGCAGAGACGACCAGCAGCGAGGCGTCGGCGTGGGTGGCCATCTCGGTGCCGTCCGAGACGGCCGCGACCGGCGGCGTGTCGATGATGATCCGGTCGAAGCGCTCGCGCAGCTTCGCCAGCAGGTCTTCGAACACCCGGTCTCGCGCCAGGAGCTCGGCCGGGTTGACCTCGGTGGTCCCGGCGCACAGCACCGTCAGGTTGGGCACCGGGGTGGGGCGGAGCCCGTCGGCGCAGTCGGCCGAGCCCTCCAGGCACTGGGCGAGGCCCGGCGTCAGCGGGACGTCGAGGGCCTGATGCAGGCGGGGATTCCGCATGTCGCCGTCGATCACCAGGGTGCGCTTGCCGGCCTGAGCGCAGGCCACCGCGACGTTGAGGGCGCACACGGTCTTGCCCTCGCGCGGGAGCCCGCTCGAGCACAGCAGCACGCCCCGGCCACCCTCCCGGGGGAAGGCGCCCACCGCGTCGAGCTGGAGGCGGGCCTTCCGGAACGCCTCAGCGAACACCGAGTGCGGGTGCGTGAGGGCGTACCGGTCGAGCTCGGACCCCTCCACCTGTCCCACCTCGGGGATTACGCCCAGGACCGGTAGGCCCAGGATCCGCGAGGCCTCCTGCGTGCTCCGAATGCGGTCGGCCAGGCGCTCCACCACCAGGGCCGCCACCACGCCCAGGGCCAGCCCGACCAGCGCCCCCAGCAGCACGTTGCGGGTGTGATTGGGCCGCACCTGCACCGCCTCGCGGGCCTCGTCCACGATCCGCACGTTGGTCGGGGTCGCGCCGCCGCGGACGCCGATCTCCTTGAGCAGGTTCACGTTGTCCTGATAGAGGCGCCGGTTGGAGTCGACCTCGCTGCGCAGGGCGTCGTACATGCGGGCGCGTCGGGCCAGCTCGCGGTTCTCGTCGTCGAGCTGACGTGCCCGCTCCAGCAGGCCGTGCTCCTCGGCGATCCGGGCGTTGCGGCGGGCCTGCAGCTGGGCGCGGATCGTCTCGATCTCCTGGCGGAGCAGCAGCTTGAGCTGGTCGCGCTTGGCGCGGACCGCCTTCACCTCGGGCCAGTTCGGCCCGTAGCGCTCGCCGAGCTCGATCACGCTCAGCTCCACCTGGGCCAGCTGCTGACGCAGCTGACGCACCAGGGCGTCGTCGGCGATGGCCGGGGCGCTCTCGATCGGCCGCCCCTGGTCGAGGACGCGCTGCACCGCCTCCAGCTCGGCGTCGAGGCGGTTGCGCTCGCGCTGCACGCCGGCCAGGGCGGCGTTGTTGCTCTCGATGCGGGTGAACAGCAGCCGCTCCGCCTCCTCGAAGTCGGCCACCTGGATCTCCTCCAGGAACGACCTCAGCGCCTGCTCGCTGGCGTCGAGCTTGCGCGACAGCCCCTCCAGCTGCGCAGCAAGCTTGCCCTCGGCGGTCTGCGTCTTCTCGCCCCACTGGGAGCGCAGCTGCTGGATGTAAGCCCGCGCCAGGGCGTTGGCGTAGCGCGGACAGCGGTCCTGCTCGGTGTGCTCGTAGGTCACGTCGACCAGGTAGGTGTCGCGCACCGGCGAGACCGCCAGGCCGCCCTTGAACAGGGCCGCCAGCCAGCCGAGGGCCAGCGGCTCGGCCTCGGGCTCGGTCAGGGCGTCCGCCCGCAGCTCGTTGGCGATCGCCGGGTTCTCCTCGAGCATGGCCTGCGCCAGCGACGTGCTCTGGAGGACGTTGACCTGCGTGTTGATGTACTCGCTCTGGATCGTCTCGGTCTGCCAGCGGAACTGCTGCTCGAGCGGGTCGAGGGCCTCCTTGGCCAGCTTGATCCGGGCGCTGGCGGCGTAGACGGAGGGGAGCCGCAGTGTGCGCAGGGTCGCCACGGCCACACAGGCGGCGGCGATCACCACGATGAGCGGCAGGTGACGGCGCAAGATCGCCAGGTACGCCCGCAGCTCGTCCGCGTCGAGGAGGCCCTCCTCGTCCACGTCATACGGCTCCGGCTCGCGCGGCGCCTGCATCAGAAGAAGCCCTCCGGGACCACGATCAGGTCCCCCGGCTCCACCAGGGGGTCGCGGTCGAGGTCGCCGCTGCGGAGGATCGCGCCCACCGGCACCTCGAACGAGCGCGCCTCGCCGTCGACGCGCCGGATCAGGTTCACGGTGCCCGAGGCGATCCGGGTCTGCCCGCCCGCGAGGCTGAGGACGCGGATCACGGTCAGCCCCGGCTGGTCGAGGGGGATCGCCCCCGGCCGGTCGACCTGCCCGATCACGAACACCCGGTTGCCGCGGCGCGCGGGCACGATCACCGAGTCGCCCGTCGTGAGCTCCACCTCGGCCCGCGCCAGGGACTCGGACGGAAGGCGATAGGTCTGCGCGCCCCCAGCGCCGCGGCGGATCAGCAGCAGGTTCTCCGAGTCCGCGTCGTCGGTGAAGCCGCCTGCCAGCTGGAGCACCTCGTCGATCCGCAGCCGGCTGCCGTCGGAGAGGGGGAAGCCGCCGGGCTTGCGCACCGCGCCGAACACGAACAGCTCCTGCTTGGGCGGGACGTACAGCACGTCCCCGTCCTGGATCGGCACGTCCTTGCCGAGCTCGCCCCGCTGCATGATGTCGAAGAACGAGATGCGGTAGGCGCGCCGCTCGCCGTCGATCGTGCGGATCAGGCGGATCGCCGAGGGGTCGGCCTCGAGGTCGGACCGCGAGGTGGACAGGCCGCCCGCCATGGCGATCAGCTGCGTGAGGGTCAGCGGGCGGTCGAACGGCAGGTCGTACACCCCCGGGTGGCCCACCCGGCCCAGCACGAACGCCTGGTGGCCGCTCTTCTCCAGCACCGCCACGTCGACCTGCGGCGAGCGCAGGTAGCCGCGCTCGGCCAGGTCGCGCCCCAGCTGCAGGCCCAGTTGGTTGGGGGTCAGGCCCGCCGCCATCACCCGCCCCAGGAAGGGGAAGAACACCCTCCCGTCGGGGCCGATCGCGGCCCGCTGCAGGGACAGGGCCGGCTCGCCCACCACCTGCACGCGCACCACCATGCCGCGCCGCAGTCGCTCGTCCGCCGCGGTGGTCGCGGGGGGCAGCTCGGGCTGGATCACGGGCGGCGGCAGGGGCGGAGGCGGCGGGAGGGTCGAGCCCGGAGTGGCCGAGGGCGGCAGGGAACGCTCCCCCGGGAGCACCTCGCCGCCGAAGGCGCCGCAGCCGAGGAGCAGCAGCGCCGCCAGCGGCCCCAGCGCGCCGGCTCGCCGGTCGCCGCTCACAGCCCGAATCCGATCGAGGCGTACACGGTGTGCACGTCGTAGTCCGAGTCGGGGAAGCCGCTCTCCAGGGTGGTGAAGGTGTACGTCGCCCCCACCGAGAGCCAGTCCTTCACCTGGTAGATCGCGCGCAGGTCGACGTCGAGCCGGTTGATGTGCTCGCCCCGCTGGACCACCGAGTGGGTGTAGCCGATGCCGAAGCCCAGCTCCACCAGGTCCTCCCACAGGCCCTGGGAGGCATCGAACCGGACGGCGTCGCTGATCAGGAAGTTGGAGCTGATCGAGGGCTCCAGCCGGCGCGTGTAGGCCAGCAGCAGGCGGGTGAAGGCGAAGGGGCTCCAGCGGACGGCGGTCTCGGCGCTGAAGCCGGTGTATTCGCGGGTGTCGCCGCTCTCGGAGTCGTCCACCTGCTGCAGCGCCAGGCCGAGCTTCAGCGAGCCGTGGAGCTTGGGCGTCAGCTCGCCGTCCACACCGGCGCGCACCTGGTGCACCTGGTAGTCCTCGAGCACGTCGTCGTCGTAGGCGACCACGAACCAGTTGTACTCGACCAGGGCGCGAAGCTTGGGCAACAGCTCCGTATGGACCTGAACGTCCAGCCCGTAGTCGTCCTGATCGAAGAAGTCGAGCGAGCGCTGCAGGTAGTCGGTGCTGCGGTAGTGGCCGCCCAGCCGCAGGCCCAGCTTGCCGAAGCGGGCCTCCCCCCACAGGTTCGTCCCCAGCTGCTCGGCGCGCACCAGCCCCCGCAGCTGGATCTGGCGGGGGAATGCCTGCCGCCGCCAGAACAGATCGGCGTGGGCCTCGACGTCGTTCCACAGCAGGTCGAGCCGGGCCCCGGCATCCTGCTCGAGGCGGTCGAACTCGCCGCTGCCCGCGTACTCGTACACCCGCGCCCGGTAGTCGAGCTCCAGGCGGTGATCCGAGAAGGCCGTGTCGAGGCGCAGCCCAGCCTCGACCCTGCCGAACACCTCGCGCTGGATCTCGACGCCGGCGGCCTCGGAGTCCCCGCGCAAGAGGTTGTCGGTGTACCCGCCGCCCACGGCGCCGTACACGTGGGGCGTCGTGACCCCCAGCAGCTTGTAGACGATCGCCGGCTCCAGGGTGTGGAGATCGACCCGCAGCGGGCTCGGCTCGCGGCGACTGTCGGACAGCCGGCCCACGGCCGAGAAGTCGGAGAAGCTCTGCGCGCGGGCCTCGGCCCCGAGCAGGGCGAGGAGGCTGAAGGTCAGGAGCAGGGTCGCGCGCGGCGTTCCCCCTGTCGTCACGGGCGGCCCACGATCGGGAGCGCCCTCGCGCGTGAGGTGACCCTCTTCTTCACGGGCCGCTGGGGCTCGCGGGCGGGGGGACGTCGAGCAGGTCGTCGAGGCTGTCGCCCCCCACCAGCTCCACCGGCTCGGCCGTGGCGGCGCCGGCCAGCATCTCGTCCAGCCCCGCGGGGCCGGCGTCGCCCGCCCCCAGGCCCTGCTCGTCGGCGAGGAGGAACTCACCCTGGCGGGTGGCGAGGACGGTGATGGCTCGCCCCGGGGCGAGGCTGAGGGCAGGGGTGCCGGGCATGGTCAGCAGCAGCCGCCCCGCCGCGTCGCCGAACCTCGACTCCACCGGCGGGGCGCCCTCCTCGACCAGGACTCGGCGCTGGTCGGCGTAGCTGAACCTCAGGCGGCCGCCCACCTGGTCGAGGCGAGCGCTGGCCCCCCGGGCCAGCTCGAAGGCGTCCTCGTCCCGGGTGCGGACGGCCGCGGCGGCGTGCTCGCTCCCGGCCGCCTCCAGCGCCGCCGCCACGTCGCCCTCCAGCGCGAGCGTGGTCAGCTCGCTGCCGACCCGCAGCACGACCGTGGGGTTCTCGACCCGCAGGGCGAACGGCTCGTCGAGCAGGAGGCGAGGCCCGGACACGAACCGCAGCTCGGGCGAGCCGCCGGGCGCCCGGGCGAGCCCCATGTGCAGGCCCTCCTTGAGCTCCAGCGCGGCGCCGCCCTCGAGGGCGCAGCGGAGCTGGGGCGAGAGGGTCAGGGTCGCGCCGACGCCCTCCGTCGCGAACGCCAGCCGGCGGTCGCCGGGCAGGTCGAGGGCGAGCGGCTCCCCGTGATCTCCCGGGCCCACCGCCAGCCAGTCACCGGCCTGGAGTGTGACCTGGAAGCCAGCGTCGGAGCCGCCCCGGGGTGAGGACGAGACCGTGGCGGCGCCCGCCGCCAGCTGAGCCCGCACGCGCGCGCCAGCCTCCGCAGGCAGGGCGGTGAGCTCCGCGCGGCCCCCGGCGGACAGCGCCAGGTGCGCCCCGTCGCCGAGCGGCAGGTGGGGCCGCCCTGTGACCGACTCCACCTCGAGGGGAGCGGGCGCGGCGGGGTCGACGGCGGGGCGCCGGACGGCCCGCAGCACGCTCAGACGCAGGTCGGCCACGCCGCCGGGCGTCGCCAAGCGCACGGGGCTGTCGCCTGCCTCCAGGCGGAGCTCTCCGGCGGCCAGGCCGAGCGCGTCGCCGAGGGTCAGCTCGGCGCCGCCGCCCAACGCCGCGGTCGCGCCGTCCCTGCGCGTGAGGGTGACGCTGCCACCCGACGCGGTGCGCAGGCCATCGCCGAGGGCCAGGGCCAGCTCGACCTGCGCCGCCGGCGGGACCTCCTCGAAGGCGCCGCTGGCGCCGCGGCGTACCC